>CAMOYN010000262.1 GCA_946630035.1 uncultured Lachnospiraceae bacterium | reverse complement strand
AACCAATATTGACTGTTTTATTATACCCCAGTCCTTTATAGAATAATAGTAGAAAAAAACGAACCAAAGGAGGAAAAAACGATGAAAAAAATCATTAACCACTGGTATACCGTATCGATCGGTCTGGCAGTGATATTTGTCTGTTTGGTATTCATGGGTGACTGGGATGCAAGAGATCTGTTATTATAAAAATTATCCATTCTGCCTCTTTTATGAGGTACAAACTTCCTTTAAGATGAATCTGTAATCATACAGAAAAAGGAAGGGCTTCCTGATGAGAGAAAATAAAACAAAAGATATTACGAATATGGGTATCCTAGCGGCTTTGACCATCATTGCCACTCTGCTGATCCGGATCCCGGTCCCAGCCACACAGGGATACGTCCACCCGGGGGACGCTCTTCTCCTTCTGACCAGTCTGGCCATCGGCAAATACAAGGGCTCTTTTGCCGGAGCGTTGGGGCAGGGTCTCGCCGATCTATTTGGCGGTTATGCCATTTTTGCTCCGATCACCCTTGTGGACAAATTTCTGATGGGCATCCTTCTGTATCAAGGCGTCCGATTCCTGATCGGTCCGGATCGAACAGCAGGCAGGATGGCCGCCGGTGTTTTCTGCATTGGGTTGTCCCTGGCTGCCATGATCGGGACCTATTATCTGGCGGAATCCGCCATTTATGGCAGCTTTCTGGTCCCTCTGGCGGAGATCCCCGCCAATCTGATCCAGTTTGCTTTTGGCGTCATTTTGGCAATCGTCATTACCGGTGCACTTTCCCGGACCCCCGCCCGGAATTACTTCGCCGTATTTCGTCCCTGATCAGATTATCTTTCCCCAGTCAAACGCCCTTAGCGCCGGTCCCCCGGCGCTATTTGTTTAACAGGGATTTGATGTTTTCCTTATCCTAATGCTTAGTAAAATCCTGTGGTCCCTGGGGTCCACCTCTTTGCTTCTAAACGCTGAGCAGGTGTTTGCGGTTCTGCATCAGTTCTGACGTCCGTTTCCCCCAGCGAACGGTCTCGATCCCCAGTTCCTGGAGTTTCTCTGTCAACCCGAGCTTATCCGAGCACGTCAGGCAGGCAGAAAACTGCACACCTTCAGACTGCAGTTTCCGGATCAATTCCCGGATATGGGGATCATGGATGATCAAAGGCTGCACGGCTCCCCAGCAAATAACGGTGACCTTATCCCACCAGTGATTCAGCATCGAGTTTTCCGCATACATGAATACCATGTATTCCGCGGTCATCGGATCCGCATTGGTCCATAAAAGATGCAGTTCCCTCTCCTGGACCTCGTTGATGTTTTCAAACGCCATGTTCCTTCCTCCTTCATAATACTCTGACAATAGTTTCTCATCCCGCCTGACCCGGCATTATGGTTAACGGTTCTACAGTGCGAATCGCTTTTTCCTATCTCAGTTTCCTCACTTTTTTCTCGATCTCCACCAGTTCCTCCTGGCTCAGTTCGCTCAGGTGCTCCATCTTATCCAGAAAAACCGTAGCCGTGATCTGTTCTCTCCGATGGACAACCTCCAGATAGTAACTCACGACTACGCCGGAGAACATAGCCGCCAACACGATTTCATATATGGTTATGATGACCGTCAGGACCCTTCCGAGCATCGAAACAGCCACAAGATCTCCAAATCCGATGGACGTGCAGGCTACGAAGGTGTACCACAAAGCGTCCCGGTAAGTCCCGATCCCCGGCTCTGCCACCAGGATCAGCAGGGCGCACAGAAAGAACCACCCCAGAAAACCAGCCAATGCCTTGTCAAATTGCGTTCTCTTTATCACGATCCATAAAAGTCGAAGTCGTTTCAATTTCGTCCTCCTTCAAATAACAGGTTCCTTGGTATCTTTTTCGATCTATACCGACCATTCTTCCTGTAATGGGCCGCCTGACGCAGCCCGGTGCCGGATCACTGCGATAAGCGGATGTTTTCCAGTTCCTTTTCCGCTCAACTTCGGAACAGATACTGAATCGATGGCCCTGGACATGTAGACCATCTCTTTCATCCCGGTGATATATCCTCCACCATGGATCCAAAGCACGCCGGGAGCGTCCTTCGACCCTCCTTCCGGAGAAAGGACGAGAAGCGGCAGCTGATACTTTCCGCTGTCGATCTTGAGTTTGACCGCCGATACACCGGCCGGTTTTCTGAGATTGATGTTCACCTCATTGCTCCTATTATGTTCTTAGAGGACTAACTAAAGCCGAGACCCGCAGCCACCGTGCTTTTCCATTCTCTGCAGTCCGCACAGGTCGGAAGCATCCACATCCTGCAATTCCTTCGAGCAGACCACCGCTTCGCCGAACTGATCCGGGTCCCCTTCACTTCCGCTGATCAAAATGCTCTGTGTAAAACAGACAGCTACTATCAGTATTGTAACCAAAACAGGGAGAAGGGTCTTCATCGAATCATCCTTTCCTCCGACGGCCACGTTTTCATGACGCAAACTGCCGCCGGGTTTCCTGAAAAAGGCTTGTTTGTAAATGCATCCACGATG
>CAMOYN010000261.1 GCA_946630035.1 uncultured Lachnospiraceae bacterium | reverse complement strand
CTTCCTGGAACATTTCCTGGACATGACGACGCCGCCCGAACCCAGAAAAGCAGACATCGGAATCATTGATCCGATCAAAGAGCCCTTCTCGGCTTTTGTATTTAAGATTCAGGCGAATATGAACAAGGCCCACAGAGACCGTATCGCATTTATGCGGATCTGCTCCGGCAAATATGAAGCCGGCATGGAGGTCAATCATATTCAGGGTGGCAGAAAGATCCGTCTCTCCCAGTCCACGCAGATGATGGCGCAGGAGAGGACCCTCGTGGAAGAGGCCTACGCCGGAGATATCATCGGTGTCTTCGACCCGGGAATTTTCTCCATCGGTGACACCCTCTGCGCAGGTAATGAAAAATTTGCCTTCGAGGGCATTCCGACCTTCGCACCGGAACATTTTGCCCGGGTGCGTCAGATGGACACCATGAAGCGGAAACAGTTCCTGAAGGGGATCAATCAGATCGCCCAGGAAGGTGCCATCCAGATCTTCCAGGAATTTAATACCGGTATGGAAGAGATCATCGTCGGCGTGGTCGGTGTCCTCCAGTTCGACGTGCTGATGTTCCGCCTGAAGAGCGAGTACAACGTGGAAGCAAAGCTGGAACAGCTGCCCTATGAGTACATCCGCTGGATTGAGAATAAAGATGAAATCGATGTGGAGAAGATCTCCGGCACCTCCGATATGAAACGGATCCGGGATCTGAAAGGCAATCCGCTGCTGCTTTTTGTCAACAGCTGGAGCGTCGGGATGGTGGAGGACAGAAATCCCGGCCTGAAGCTGTCCGAATTCGGACGTAACTAAAGGGAACGGCCGGCAGAATACCACCAAGGACAGAAATATATCGGAAGGAAGGTGAATTACCATGAAATGCCCATTTTGCGGGGAGGAAGATACGCGGGTTATTGATTCCAGACCGGCAGATAACGCCATCCGGCGGAGACGTCAGTGTGAATCCTGCGGGAAGAGATTCACGACCTATGAGAAGATAGAAACGATTCCGTTGATAATCATCAAAAAGGATAATACCAGAGACCCCTACGATCGTTCCAAGATTGAAGCGGGTATGCTGAGCGCCTGCCACAAACGGCCGATCTCCGTCCTGGATATCAATAAACTGGTAGATGAGATCGAAAATGAGATCATGAGCCGGGATCGCAAGGAAGTGAGCAGCACCGAGATCGGCGAGATGGTGATGGAGAAACTGCGGGCCCTGGACGATGTGGCATACGTCCGTTTTGCCTCGGTTTACCGGGAATTCAAAGATGTGGAAACCTTCCTCCGGGAGATCGAGAAGCTGGCGAAAAAGAAATGATCTGGAAGAATTTATATCCAAATGAATATCTGGACTCTGCCTACGATGTAGACTATGAACAGCTGGCGGCCCTGGGAGTGAGGGGCGTTCTGTTTGATATTGACAATACACTGGTGCCTCACGGCGCCCCCGCCACCCAGGATGCCATCGAGCTGTTCCGGAAAATACACCGGCTGGGCCTGGCCACCTGCCTGGTTTCTAATAACCAGACCCCCCGGGTGAAGCCCTTTGCCGATGCCGTGGAATCGGACTTTCTTCCCAATGCGCATAAACCCATGCCCGGCGGATACCGCAAGGCCTGCCAGGTGATGCGCACCGATCCCGCAGAAACCATACTGATCGGTGACCAGATCTTTACGGACATCTGGGGGGCCAACCGCACCGGCATCCGTACCATCCTGGTGAAACCGATCCACCCGAAAGAAGAGATCCAGATCGTATTGAAACGCCGGCTGGAGTGGTTCATATTACTGGCCTACCGTTTATACGGACAGAAACGAGTGACGAAAATATTCCTGCCACCTTACCAATAAGCTATGTGTATCCTCACAAGTAAGGATGAACATATCTTCGGAACCCTGGTATCATCATATTACAAATTTATTACGTTTGGTCCCGGGGATAAAAAATAGTTGAAATAGCACGACTTTTCGTGTAAAATATTTACAAGTATGCGATAAGCTTATGTCGGGTACTTCGTATCCGGCAGTTACAACTTATTTAGAAAAGCTAGGAGGATTAATATGCTTTCAGCAGGTGATTTTAGAAACGGTATCACGATCGAATTCGAGAATAATGTGTATCAGATTGTCGAATTCCAGCATGTAAAGCCCGGTAAAGGTGCTGCGTTCGTACGTACCAAGCTGAAGAATATCAAAAACGGCGGTGTTGTAGAAAAAACCTTCCGCCCCACTGAGAAATTTGAAGAGGCAAGAATCGACCGCAATGATATGCAGTATCTGTACAACGATGGTGATCTGTTCTATTTCATGGATGTGAATACCTATGATCAGATCGCTCTCAGCGCAGATCAGATCGGCGATGCTCTGAAGTTCGTCAAAGAGAACGAGATGGTTAAGATCTGCTCCCATAAGGGAGAGGTATTCTCTGTTGAGCCGCCTCTGTTCGTAGAACTTGAGATCACCGATACCGAGCCCGGCTTCAAGGGCGCCACCGCTACCGGCGCTACCAAACCCGCCATCGTTGAGACCGGA
>CAMOYN010000260.1 GCA_946630035.1 uncultured Lachnospiraceae bacterium | reverse complement strand
GGATTCGGTCGTGTATTGATGATTATTCTATTGATCCTTCTGGCGGCGGCTCTGGGAGTCGGCGGCTTTTTCCTGTGGCAGCATACCCAGAAGACCGCTTTTTACCGCAGTCATTTCCTGCCCTATACCACGATCAATGGTCTGGCGTGCGGGGATAAGACGATCGAAGAGACGAAGGATATCCTGGCCGAGCAGGTGGAAGCCTACACGCTGAATATCTCCGGCCGAAGTGAAGATGTGACGATGACTGGCAGCGACGCAGACATGGTGATGAATTTCGATGTGGATCTGCAGGAGCTTCTGGATCAGCAGAAACACGGAAGTTATTATCAGATGAATGAGGAAACAGGCAACCGCTATACGGTTGCCTCCGCAGTCACCATGGACGATGAGAAACTGCGGGAGAGTGTAAAGGCCCTGGAGATCTTTCAGAACATGACAGAGACCAGGGACGCTGCCGTTCGTTTTGATAATGCTTCCTCTCTTTATATTCTGGAGGAAGCGGTGCAGGGAACCAAAGTGGACGTCGATGCCGTGGCGGACCGGATCGTGGAGTGTTATCACGAACTGGCTCCCGCCCTGGATCTGGAAGCGGAGGGATTTTATACCTCGGCCGGGGAAACTCCCCAGGCCATGCGGGACGGAGTGGAGAATGCGAATCAGTATCTTCGGTCCTCCATTACTCTGACCTTCGATGAGGCCGGTTCCGAGGCCCTCCCCGGAGAAACCCTGGCGAGCTGCATCGTTATGGATGAGTCCACCGGAGCGGTAACCTTTGACAGTAATCCCATCGCTCTCTGGCTGGATACGGTGGCAGATAAGTACGATTCCATGGCCAGCAGTTATCCCTTTACGACAGCGGCGGGTAATGAGATCTCGGTGGACGGCGGTTCCTACGGCTGGCAGATGAACCGGGAGGAGACCCTGGCGGCCATCGTGACGGCGGTGAACGCAGGAGAGAGCCTTTCTCAGGAGCCGGTTTACACCCACCGGGCCTTCCGGCATATAACCGGGGAGGATGGCAGCATGGTTGCCGGGATCGGGAATACGTACATCGAAGCCGATCTGACAAATCAGCGGCTGCATTATTACAAAGACGGCGAAGCGGTGCTGGATACGGCCCTGGTTTCCGGGGATGTCCAGGCGGGCCATGCGACGCCAAATGGTGTCTACCCCATTCTCCGAAAGATCGGGGAGCCGGAGGTGGCGTCCGATGCGGCGGTCACTGAGAAAGATGTGAAGTACTGGATGGCATTTTCCGATACAGCAGGGATCTGTGACGATGCTTCCCGGCAGTATTTCGGCGGAAGCGAGTATCTGACGGAGGGTTCTCAGGGGAGCCTCCTGATCTCTCCGGAGATGGCGGCGGCTCTTTTTGAACAGGTGGAACCGGGGACGCCGGTGGTAATCTACGGCGGTGTCAGCACCTATGCGACAGAAGCTGAGACCACAAGGGCGGCTGCCACAACGACGGCCCAGGAGCGGGAGGAAGACGACTCCGAGGAGAGTACTCAGGCGTCTTCGGAAGAGGATACGACCAGGGCAGATCAGCCCACAGAGGATACGGGAGAAGAGACCCGGCAGGAAGAATCCTCTCAGGAGGAGACCCAGGGGAATTCGGAAGAGGAAACCAGAGATTCCGGAGAGGAAACCCAGGAAGAAGATGTTACCAGAACTCCGGAGGAAGACACCACGAAAGCAGCCGAGGACGAGCCGGTGACGAAGGAAGAGGAGCCGACAGAGAAATCCGAAGAGGAAACGAAGGCGACGGAAAAACAGGAGGATGAACCGGAGACGAGAGCCCCGGAGACAAAAGCTCCGGAACCGGAGTCGAAAGAACCGGAAACCAGGGCTCCTGAGACAAAGAAGGAGAACGAGCCGGAGAAAAAAGAGCCGGAGGAGAATACAAAAAAAGCAGAAGAGTCCGAGGAATAACCGGTCCAAAGAAGCAGGCCGGATCAGGAAAGATCGTCGGATCAGATACTAACGTAAGAATCCGATCGAAGGGGAGGAAGACAATATGGAGATGAAACATTTTACTCTGCCGTCTTCAGATGGTAAATCACAGCTGTACGGAATTCGTTTTATCCCGGATGGAAGGCCCAGAGCGGTACTTCAGCTGGCCCACGGGATGGTAGAACATATCGGCCGGTATGAAGAACTGGGCCGTTATCTGGCGGAAGCAGGATTTGCTGTGATCGGTCATGATCACCTGGGGCATGGGCATACCGCGGCCTCCGAAGCAGATCTGGGATATTTTGCGGATGAACATGGAGACCGTTGTCTGGTGCAGGATATGTACCGGGTGACGATGCTGGCCAGACACCTCTTCCCGGGAGTAAAGGTTTTTCTGCTGGGACACAGCATGGGATCCTTCCTCCTCCGCCGTTACATCTCGGTCTATGGGGAGCATATCGATGGTGCAATTATCTGCGGCACCGGGGACATCACAAAACAGGAAGCGGATCTGGCGCTGAAGCTGGCGAATCAGGTGTGCCGCCGGAGCGGAGCCCGCAGCCGGAGCAAGATGCTGGATATGCTGGCCCTGGGACAATATGCGATGCAGTATGGCAACCCGATCCG
>CAMOYN010000259.1 GCA_946630035.1 uncultured Lachnospiraceae bacterium | reverse complement strand
CGTTGTTGATAGCATCAACCTGGGCAATAAAGTTTTCCATTTTTCTCCATCCTTTTTTTGAAATTCAATTCAATGGCGGGAAGCAGAATCGGATCCGGTTATACCAGAGAGGAAGCGGGTAAAAGGGAAAGCTTTGTGAGCAATTTAACGAAAAAAATAGAAGCTGCTCACGGGAGCAACTCCAGAAAAAGATCTTAAGTCGACAGGTGAATGATTTAGAGCCTGGAAAAGGGCTTACATCGACAGGGAGTCATTCAGGACCCGGAACCGGGCTGGACCATCCACCGTCAAAATATCACTGCCACAATAAGTATACTCTGTCCTTTTGCCTGAGAGATTCGGTTCATTGCGACCTTGCACCTTCGGCTCCCGATTTAACGGGTTTCTCTAGAGTTCCTCCACTTCCGGTTTCACATATGATTCCGAAAGCTTCTGCGGTATTGAATTGTTTAGTGTAATATAGCACGGTTTGGATAAAAATGCAACATATTTTTGTGACAGATCCGAAGAAAAGAATCGTTGACATCGTATTACATACAATGTTACTATGTAAGTGGGATGGAATGGTACCCGGAAAAGAATGATGGATAGAGGAAAGAATCGTGGAGGAAAGAATCGTGGTGAAAAGAATCGTGAACGGGAAAAATATAGATGAGAATTTATTGGGGAAGTGGAAACGGCTGCGGGAGATCCTGCAGGGATATGGCTGTGCCGCCATCGCATTTTCCGGCGGAGTGGATTCTACCTTTTTGCTGCGCGCGGCGCAGGAAGCCCTGGGAGACCGGATGGCAGCTGTGACGGCGATATCCTGCTTCTTCCCCGGGCGGGAACGGCAAGAGGCGGAAGACTACTGCCGGGCAGAAGGGATCCGGCACATTTTTGTGTATACCAATGAACTGGAGATCGAGGGAATCCGGGAGAATCCGAGGAACCGCTGTTATCTCTGCAAGAAGGATCTGTTCGGGAAGATCGCAAAGCTGGCGGAGGAGAACGGCCTGGCGGTGGTCTGTGAGGGATCGAATATGGACGACATGGGGGATTACCGGCCGGGTCTTCAGGCCGTGGCGGAGCTGGGGATCAAGAGCCCGCTGCGGGAGGCCGGCCTGTACAAGGCGGAGATCCGGGAACTCTCCCGGCACCTGGGGCTGGCGACGGCAGAGAAACCTTCCTTCGCCTGTCTGGCTTCCCGGTTTGTCTATGGGGAGACGATCACGGAGGAGAAGCTGGGTATGGTGGACCGGGCGGAACAGCTGCTGCTGAACCTTGGTTTTCGCCAGATGCGGGTGCGGATCCACGGGGATATGGCCAGGATCGAGGTGCTGCCGGAGGAGCTGCCCCGGCTGGTGGAACCCGGCAACCGGCAGAAGATCACCGAGACCCTGCGGGGGCTGGGGTTCTCCTATGTGACGGTGGATCTTGCCGGATACCGCACCGGCAGTATGAATGAAGCCTTTCACCGAAGCTAGGGTGGAACGAGGGGACGGTTCCTGCGTTCCACTGCGGAAGCTTATTTCCAGTGGGCGTAGAGGGTCCGGGTTCCTTTGAATCGGATCGGCATATAGGATGAAACCCGGATTCCACCTTTCTTTTCTGTGTACCACCCGGTAAAGCGATATCCACTGCGAACCGGCACCGGCATCAGACCGTAGTTTGCCTGCCCGGCAACCTTTCGGACCGTTTCCGGAGTTTTGCCACCATTGGCATCAAATTGCAGGATGCGGTTTCGCCCCTTTTTACTTCCATAGTTCGGAGCGACGATATAGCCAAGGAAGCCGCTGATTCTATTAAGCAAGGATCCATCGCTGGCATCCAGATAATACGTACTTTCTGCGACGGCTCCTCCGGAATTTCCGTGAATCACATAGAGTTCTACCGTGCTCCCTGTTTTCTTAAAGCCGGTAATGATCGCCGTGTGGCTCAGATAAGGGGCGTCGAGTGAGGTATCGCCCCAGGAAAATAGTGCCAGATCTCCTTTTTGGGGCCGGTAAGAGCCGCCGCCCAACGTCGTTTCTCCCCAGAGATAGTAAGGGGCGTTAAAATCTTGTACGTTGGCGCTTCGGCTGCTCTGTATGATATTGGCGGAGACTCCGGCTTGTCTTATGCACCAGCTGGCAAATTCGGAGCACCACGCACGACCACTGCTGCCGACCGACCAGCCGTATTCCGTGTAATCACTATTACCGGCGATTGTGCCGCCCAGTTCTTCCGGATTGTCACTTTCGCAGTAGCCGATCTGTGATCTGGCGATGGCGATCACGTCTTTTCGGTATTTTCCCGTAAGTTTTACTTTCATCAACTGATCGTAAAAGATACTTTTTTTATAACTGGGGGAATAATCCGGAGCAATGACCCAGTGATTTCCCCAGAAGGCGTTTTCATCGATCTGAATGCGGGACTGCTTTCCAAGAAAATCGACCCATTCCAGGGAATTGCAATAAGCAAATGCGTATTCGCCGATGAACTTAACCTTTCGGGGAATGGTAATATTGGTGAGAGACTCGCATTTGTAGAATGCCCCCTCCCGAATGGCAGTCAGGCTGGCGGGGAGGGTGACGCGCCGTAGACGGGTTGCTTCGCAATGCCATTATGACACGCCAGCTTAACGCTGACCGTGTAAAATTGCCTTCTACC
>CAMOYN010000258.1 GCA_946630035.1 uncultured Lachnospiraceae bacterium | reverse complement strand
CGGTGACCGGAAATCCTATCAGATGGATTTTCATAACCGCAGAGAAGGAATCAAAGAAGCCCTTCTGGACCTGGAGGAAGGCGCTGACATCATCATGGTAAAGCCTGCCATGGCCTTCGGTGATGTGATTCACGAACTTCGCGAGACCATCGATGTCCCGATCGCTGCCTATAACGTAAGTGGTGAATATGCCATGGTGAAGGCAGCATCGAAACTGGGCTGGGTGGATGAGACCGCCATCATGTGCGAGATGGCCATCAGCACCTTCCGGGCCGGCGCAGATATCTATCTGACTTATTTTGCCAAAGAGCTGGCAGAATGTATGGATAAGGGAATCATCGGTTAAGAGCAGGAACGCCGAGGCGTTCAACAGGAGGTAAGAAGGATGACTCGTTCGGAAGAATTATTCGAAGAAGCCCAGAAATATATACCCGGTGGAGTCAACAGTCCGGTGCGGGCGTTCCGTTCCATCGGCACCACGCCCCGGTTTATCCGCAGCGGCAGCGGCAGCCACATGGTGGATGAAGACGGCATCGATTATGTGGATTTTATCGGTTCCTGGGGACCGATGATCCTTGGCCACGATTATGAGAACATCCGTGACAGTGTCATGAATGCCGTAGGGAGAGGGCTGAGTTTCGGCGCCACCACGGAGATCGAAGTGAAAATGGCAAAACTCATCTGCGAGATGGTTCCCTCCATCGAGATGGTGAGAATGGTAAACTCCGGCACGGAGGCTGTTATGAGCGCCATCCGGGCCGCCAGAGGATTCACCGGCAGAGACAAGATTGTGAAATTCAACGGCTGCTATCACGGCCACAGCGACGGACTGCTGGTCAAGGCCGGTTCCGGCGTGATGACCGCCGGAGTACCGGACAGCTCGGGGGTGCCGGCCGGATGCACTTCCGATACACTTACGGCGGATTACAACGACCTGGACAGTGTGGAAGCTCTGTTTAGGGGAAATCCCGGGCAGATCGCGGCCGTAATCGTTGAACCGGTGGGAGCCAACATGGGAGTGGTTCTGCCTCAGCCGGAATTCCTTCCCGGACTGCGGAAGATCTGTACCGAGAACGGTGCCCTGCTGATCTTTGATGAGGTAATTACCGGATTCCGTCTTCAGGCGGACGGCGCCCAGGGATATTACGGCGTCACTCCGGATCTTACCACCTTCGGCAAGATCATAGGTGCCGGCATGCCGGTGGGAGCCTACGGCGGACGCCGGGAGATCATGCAGGTCGTGGCTCCTCTGGGAAGTGTGTATCAGGCCGGAACCCTCAGCGGCAATCCGGTGGCCATGAACGCGGGCTATACCCAGCTGACGCTGATGAGAGACCATCCGGAGTGGTACGTCGCCCTCAATCAGAAAGCGGACTGTTTCTTCGAGGCGATCCGCTCCCTGCTGGATAAGTACGGTTATCCCTGGCAGTTAAACCACATCGGTTCTCTGGGATGCCTGTTCTTCACCGACCAGCCCGTAACCGACTACGCCTCCGCAAAGACATCCGATACAAAGGCCTTTGCTGACTACTGCAACTTTATGCTGAACCACGGTGTATACCTGGCACCGGCCCAGTTCGAGGCCATGTTTATCTCCATGGCCCACAGCGAAGAAGACCTGAACTGGTATCTGGAGATGGCCGAAGAGTATTTCCGGAGATAAAAAATAAGAAGATAAAAAATCAGAAGACAAAAAAAGAGGTACATGGGTTTGCCGTCCATGTACCTCTTTCAGTATTTCCAGTTTTATTCCATCGACAGTTTTTCCCAGGTATCCATCCATTCCAGGAGTTCCTCCTGGATTTTTTCTTTTTCCTGGTTGAGTTTCAGGAGGCGGCTCATGTCGGTGAAGACCTCTTCCTGGCTCAGGAGTTCATCGATCTCCCGGTCCCGCTCTTCGAGTTTTGAGATGTGTTCTTCCGCCTTGCGGATATCATTTTCCAGCTTCCGCTTCCGGGCTTTTTCTTCTTTCTGGGCCTTCCAGTCCACGGAGGCCGCCGGCTCGGAGGGGGAAGAGCCGCTGCCTGCGGCCGCTGTACCGGCACCGGAGGGGCCGCCTTTTTTCTGACCCCGCTCGGCCGCGCTGAGGGCGGCGGCGGTCAGCTGTTCCCGCTTTTCCAGATAATAATCATAATTGCCTATGTAATTCACAAAGAGATGATGGGTCAGTTCCAGAATCCGGGTCGCCGTCTTGTTGACAAAGTAACGGTCGTGGGAGACGAAGAGCACCGTCCCCGTATAATGCACCAGGGCCTGTTCCAGAATCTCCTTGGAAGTCATGTCCAGATGGTTGGTCGGCTCATCGAGGATCAGGAAGTTGCAGGGGGAGAGGATCAGTTTGGCCAGAGACAGCCGTCCCCGCTCTCCGCCGGACAGAGCCGATACTTTCTTGAATACATCGTCGCCGGTAAATAAAAACGCCGCCAGGGTATTGCGGATTTTGGTGTTATCCATGTCAGGATAGGCATTGGAAATCTCCTCGAAGAGGGTATTGTCCTCGGTGAGAAGTTGCTGCTCCTGGTCATAATAGCCGATGGAGACCTTGGATCCCAGGGTCACGCTTCCTTCGTCCGCCTCCATCACGTCATTGATGATCTTCAGAAGAGTGGTTTTCCCGGTGCCGTTGCTGCCGATGACGGCCACCCGTTCTCCCCGTTTGACGGAGATGTTAACATCCCGGAACAGCTCCTGGCTGCCAAAGGATTTTGCGAGGTGTTCAATGGTAAGCACG
>CAMOYN010000257.1 GCA_946630035.1 uncultured Lachnospiraceae bacterium | reverse complement strand
CCCTCTGGAAAACATCCAGATCATATTTTGCCTCCTCAATACAACGGTTCGCCTTATTGATCTTACTGTGCTTCAGCATACCTGTAAGAAAATTCCCCCCGAAAATATCCAGCAAACCCCAGTTGCCGGCACTGCCAAGCTGCTCCCTTGCAGCGTGAAGACTGCGCAGAGCACGCTCACCCGCCTGAATCGCTTCCATAATTTCCCTTCTCATCTTTTCTGTCAGCTGCATAGAGATCCTCCTTTATAGAACTAACGAAAAACGGACTTGTTAATAAATTAACACGAGAAAGAGCCATCCGCAATAGAAAAATTATGAAATTATTATGAAATGAGTCAGAAGGGACGGTTCTTATTGACTCATTGCCTGCAATGAGTCAATAAGAACCGTCCCTTCTGACTCATTTGGCGGGGAAAGGTGCTTGTAATTGGGGAGTATTTCGGGTATAGTTTTGCTTTGGAGGTTTGAAGTATCGGATGAATACAAATGTGATAGGGTTCTACCTTGTTGTTATTAACCTGGTGGCTTTTCTTATGTTTGGAGTGGATAAATCCAGGGCGAGGAAGCATCAGTGGAGGGTGGCGGAGAGGTCATTGTTTCTCGTGGCGCTCGTCGGTGGTTCTCTGGGGGCGATCTGTGGGATGTTTTTCTTCCGTCATAAGACGAAGAACTGGTATTTCCGCCTGGGGCTGCCGTTGATTCTTTTGGTGCAGATTCTGCTTTTGGCTGCTGTATATTATGGGAGGATTTAAGAGATGAAGTATGATTTTACGACGCTTCCGGATCGCCGGGGTAAGGGATCGGAGAAGTGGAATGCGATGCTGCGGGCGAAGCCGGATGTCTGTCCGGAGGCGGTTCCGCTTTCGATTGCGGATATGGAATTTAAAAATCCGCCGGAGATTACGGAGGGGCTGAGGGAGTTTCTGAAGGATTCGGTGCTGGGATATACGTCTCCCACCGAGGCTTATTATCAGGCGGTGATCTCCTGGATGAAACGCCGGAAACACTGGACGGTGTGCCGGGAGGAAATGACCTGCTCGCCGGGGGTGATTCCTACGCTCTATGCCGGTGTGAGGGCTTTTACCAGACCGGGAGATGGTGTGCTGCTGATGACGCCGGCCTATCCGCCTTTCTACGGAGCTGTCCGGGAGAATGGACGGGAAGTTATCGCTTCGACGCTGAAGGAAGTAAACGGCCGGTATGAGATGGATTTCGAGGACATCGAGGAAAAAACACGGCCGGAGCATGTCCGGATGCTGTTCCTGTGCAGCCCTCACAATCCCACCGGGCGTGCCTGGCGGAGAGAGGAGCTTACGAAACTGGCCGAGATCTGCCGGAAAAATGACCTGATCGTCATGGCGGATGAGATTCACAGTGATCTGATGATGCCCGGCGTGGAGCATGTGGTTTTTGCCACACTGTCGGAGGATGCGAACCGTCGCACCATCACCTGCACCGCTCCCAGCAAAACCTTCAACCTGGCAGGTATGCAGACATCCAACATCGTCATTGCGGATCCGGAAATGAGAAAGCAGTTCCGCCGGGAACTGGAAGTCTCGATGGGAGGGCATCTGCTGAACATCCTGGGATACGAAGCCTGCCGGATCGCCTATGAGGAATGTGAAGAATGGCTCGGTGAACTGATCCAGGTGATCTGGGAGAATTACCTCTATGTGAAAAACAGCTTCGAGACGAGGATGCCGGAGGTGAAGGTGATGCCGCTGGAGGGCACCTACCTTGCCTGGCTTGACTTCCGGGCTGCCGGCCTGAGCGCCGAAGAAATGGAAAAACTGCATGTGGAAAAAGCGGAAGTATTCCTGGATGAGGGATACATCTTCGGCGAGGAGGGGAGAGGCTTTGAGCGCCTGAACCTAGCCTGCCCCCGCTTTGTACTGGAGCAGTCCGTGGATCGCCTGATCCGCGCCTACCGTGGATAATAAATCCGTAAATCACTGGATTAACGTAGGTACAGGTTATATTTTTTAGTCGAAGTGTTCTTGACAATCCCATCTGCGGATGGTAATATAACGAGGTATGAGCAATCATATCTTCGCCGGTGTGGCGGAATTGGCAGACGCACCTGACTCAAAATCAGACGGTTAACAGCCGTGCCGGTTCGAGTCCGGCCACCGGCAGACCCCAGAGACGATCCTGTCTCTGGGGATTTTTCTGCTTTACTGACGATTCTGAACTCGCGTGCGAGTATTATTTCATAGATTATAAACAGGAGACAGACCCCTATGGCCAGGAATTCCGATGCCTTGGAAAAAATCCGCTCGGGACAAAGTATGTCACGAAGTGAAATGATTCGCATGATTTATCAGCTGAGCCTCCCGGCCATTCTGGCGCAGCTGTCCACTACGATCATGGAATATATCGATGCCTCTATGGTAGGGCAGCTGGGAGCGGAGGGATCGGCGGCGATTGGCCTGGTGGCCTCGAGCACCTGGCTGTTTGGCGGTCTGAATGCGGCGGCTACCGTCGGTTATTCCGTGCCGGTGGCCCAGGCCATGGGAGCGAACGATGAGCGCCGGGCCAGGTCCCTGGTCCGCCAGGGTATGGTTGTGGCGATGGCCATCAGTCTGTTCTGGACTCTGGTGTGCGTCCTGATATCCGGTCATATTCCGGTCTGGCTGGGCGGAGACCCCGCCATCCGCCGGAACGCCACTCTGTATTTTGCCATTTTTTCCCTGGCACTTCCCTGGCATGAACTGAATCATCTGGCCGCCGGATTTCTGCAGGC
>CAMOYN010000256.1 GCA_946630035.1 uncultured Lachnospiraceae bacterium | reverse complement strand
CGGCCAGCAGCATGGCGATCATTTTTTTCTTGACCACAAAACCACCTCTTTCTTCTGTTCAGTCAGGGACTCTCCCCGGAGCCTGCCCGGCTGAACTGATTTCTTGTACAAAAAGCGACTTGGCTTTTTGCACATTCATACGCACATTATAGCATATGTAGCCTGAATTGCAAAGGGATTTCATGCTACATTTTTCACTTTCTTGACGCTACTTTTCCTGTACTTTTCTTGCTTCTGAAGGCAAAAAATATTATACTCAGAAAGAAAGAATGATACGAGCCGGAGGGGACCTGGTTCCGCCTCCGCAGACTTCTGCTCTGAAGTACAGGAGGTTCTCTTGCGTTTTCTACATACTGCCGATATTCATCTGGGTGCCTGGCCGGACCGGTCCCTCCCCTGGGGAGAGTCCCGGAAGGCTGCCATCTGGAACACGTTTCGTTCTATTATAGATATCACGATCCAGGAGCAGGTGGAGCTTCTCCTCATTGCAGGTGATTTTTTCCACTGCCAGCCCCTTTCCCGCGAACTGAAGGAAGTCAATTATCTGTTTTCCAAAATCCCCTCCACCCGGGTGGTTATCATCGCAGGAAATCACGATTACCTTCGAAGCACCTCTCCCTATCTGACCACGGAGTGGGCTCCGAATGTCACCTTCCTGGATTCCGAAGAAATGTCCTCGGTATATATCCCTGCCCTGAATACGGAAATCCATGGCTTCAGCTATCACCGGCCCGAGATCCGGGAAGCCCTCTATGATGAGATTCATGCGCCGGAGGATCATCGGATCCACATACTGCTGGCCCACGGCGGCGACGCCTCTCACATACCGGTTTCCGTGGAACGTCTGGCGGAAGCCGGCTTTGACTATGTCGCTCTGGGGCACATCCACCAGCCGGCTCTCTATGAGAAAGCAGGCATTGCCTGGTGCGGCTCACCGGAACCTATGGACCGGACCGACATCGGGAAACGGGGCATTATCCTGGGAGACTGCCGTAAGGGTAAAGTATCCTTCCGTTTTGTCCCGATTGCCTCGGGGGAATACCGAAGAGTAACGATCAACACCAGTCCCTCCGCCACCACCGGTCAGATCGCCGATGTTCTCCGCCGCAGGCTGGATCCCGATCCGAAGTTTTTCTACCGGATCACACTGACCGGTTTCCGTGATCCGGAACTTTCCTTTGACGAAGAAGTGATCCGAAGTGCCGGTCAGATCGTGGACGTTACCGATCTGACGGAGCCGGAATATGATCTGAAACATCTGTGTGAAGAACATGAGCACGACCTGATCTCCCATGTCATCCGGGAACTTTCCGGACCTGACGCCTCTTCCCGGGAGAGAAAGGCGCTCCAGTACAGCCTGAAGGCTCTGCTGGGTTCCATTTCCGGTTCATGAAACACTTTTCCGCTTTTCCTGACAGACAAGGAGGATCTTCCTTTGAAATACACCCGGCTTCATATTAATCATTTCGGGAAGCTCCAGAACCGGACACTGGAGTTTTCCGATGGCATACATATTATATATGGCCCCAACGAGAGTGGCAAATCCACCATGCATGCCTTTCTGGAGGCGATGCTCTTCGGTCTGGAGAGAGGCAGGGGCCGGAATGCAAAAAAAGATAATTATTCCCGCTATTATCCCGAGACCGGCGGAAGTACCTATGGAGGGGTGCTGGAGTTTGTGGAGGATGACATCCAGTATGCCATCTACCGCAATTTCACCCGGGATCCCCGTGGTTTTATCCTGATGGACGAAACCCACAGCCGGAAAATCTCTCCGGACGAGGCGGAGTACCGGCGGCTGATCGCAGGTCTTACCCTGCCGCTGTATCGAAATACGGTCTCCCTCCGCCAGCTGAAGGCGGCCACCTCCGAGGAGCTGCCAGAACAGCTTCGAAGCCACATTGTCAATCTGCGTGCCACCGGTTCCGGAGCCCTGGATCTGGCTTCCGCCAATGAACAGCTGCGCAAAGAGAAAAAATCACTGGAGCGCTCGCTCCTCACCGAGAGTGAGAACAAAGCGAAGGAGAGTGCCGCTGCTGCGGAAGCCCTGCGGGACGAGCTGGACCGGCTTCCCATTCCGGCAGAGCTTTCCGAGCTGGAAGAGTCCCAGTCCCTGTTAGAAGAAAATCTGCAGGAGACAGAGGAACGCAGAGAAGAGCTTCTTTCTGAAATACACTCCCTGGAAGAAGAAATCCCCGAAGAACAGCGGTCGGCTTCCTCCGCCTCCCTCCTGCCCTTCCTGTTGGTTTCGGTCCTGGCGGCCCTGGCCGGCAGCTTCCTCCTCTGGCGCCAGTTATTTCTTCCCGGCGCAGTGGCCCTGGGGGCGGCTCTGCTGCTTCTCATGGCGGGCGTCCTTTTTACCTCCCGGAGCCGGCGCCGTTTCGGTGCCTACCGCAGGATCTGGGAATCGATCCAGGATCTGAGAGCGGAGGAAGAAGAGGTGACCGGTCAGCTTCTCTCCCTGCGAAGTAAACAGACTGAATTGTCCTCCCGGCGGGAAGATCTCGCCAGAGATCTCTGGCTGCGGGAACAGAAAGAAGAGAATCTGAGGGAGCTCGAAGAAGAGCGGGATGCGCTGGAACCGGATCTTGAGAAAAACCGCCTCATACGGGAGGAGATCGCGGCCATCGACCTGGCAGCCGAGACCATCCGCCGGTTATCCGTCACTGCTTTTGAGTCCTTCGGACAATATCTGCAGGACACGGCTTCCGCCCTGATCTCCCAGATCACCGACGGACGCTACACCCGGCTCATGATGGATGAATCCCTCCACATTACGCTGGAGAA
>CAMOYN010000255.1 GCA_946630035.1 uncultured Lachnospiraceae bacterium | reverse complement strand
TGCGAAGCACCTTCCTTATTGCGCGGCTGCGATCCGCCGGAGGCTTTAATCTCTTCCGTCCCAGCAGTAAGTGCAGAGACGATCCTTATCGATGCCCACCGCTTCCAGCATATCATCCAGCCGGTTGTAACGCAGGGACGTAAAGCCCATCCGCTGGCAGATGCGGTCCAGCATCCTGTGGTAGCGGTCCGAATCCGGATTCACATAATCGTCCAGGATCTCCCGGCTGACCTCCTCACCCTCTTCTTCCCGGATCACCTGACGGCAGATCAGCTCCATCTCCGAATTGGAGCGGGAGAAATTGATATATTTACACCCGAAAAGCAGGGGCGGACATGCGGGACGCACATGCACTTCCTTCGCGCCGCTGTGGAACAGAAATTCCGTGGTTTCCCGCAGCTGTGTCCCCCGGACGATGGAATCATCGATCAGAAGCATCCGCTGCCCGTCGATCAGTTCATGCACAGGAATCAGCTTCATACGGGCGATCAGGTTCCGCTGGGTCTGAATCGTAGGCATGAAGGAGCGGGGCCAGGTCGGCGTATATTTGATAAAAGGCCGGGAGAAAGGAATTCCCGATTCATTGGCGTAGCCCACCGCATGGGCAGTTCCGGAATCCGGAACACCGGCAACGATATCCAGTTCATCCCGGCTCATCTGGTCTCTGCGGGCCAGAAGTTTGCCGCAGTCATAGCGCATCTGCTCCACGGTCACTCCCTCATAGAAGGAGGAAGGATACCCATAATATACCCAGAGGAAGGTGCAGATCCGCATCTTCTCGCCGGGTTTAGCCAGCACCGTGATCCCTTCCGGTGTCATCACATCGATCTCACCGGGGCCCAGTTCCTTGTAGGGCTCATATCCGAGATTCAGGTAGGCAAAAGCCTCGAAGGAAGCGCAGAAACCGCTCTCCTTCCGGCCAATGACCAGAGGGGTTCTTCCCATCTTATCTCTGGCCAGGTAAATCCCCTGGGGGGTCAGGATCAACATCGTCATGGATCCTTCAATCTGATCCTGGGCATACTGAATACCTTCGATCATATTGTCCTTCTGATTGATCAGAGCCGCCACCAGTTCCGTGGCATTGATCAGGCCGCCCCGCATCTCCATGAAATGAGAGCCGCCCTTCTGGATGATCTTCTCCGTCAATGCGTCAATATTGTTGATTTTTCCCACGGTGGTGATGGCGTAGGTTCCATGATGGGAACGCACCACCAGCGGCTGCGGTTCATAATCCGAGATACATCCGATGCCCAGATTTCCATGCATCGTATGAAAATCCTTTTCAAACTTCGTACGGAAAGGAGAATTTTCGATATTGTGGATAGCCCGGTCAAAACCGGCATCTCCGTACACCACCATACCGGCGCGACGAGTTCCCAGATGAGAATGATAATCCGTTCCGAAAAAGAGATCAAAGACAGCCTCTTCCTTCAGAGCAGCAGCAAAAAATCCACCCATACGATGTCACCGTTTCCTTTCGTCTGACAATGCAAGCCTTGATAGATAATTGAAAAATAATTGACCAATAAGATAGGTGTATTATATTATAAGAATTCTGAGTGCGCAACAAAAACATATTGTGAATAATTATATCCCCTTGTTCCGGACGGATGGCAAGGGGACATGGCTTCTGTTCACGAACCGGCTTCGGGCATTAATTCATACACGGCGGTTCCATAGGCCGGCAGGGTGACCTCCCCGGTCACGGACTCCCCATTATACATAAGGGTCGCCGGTGCATGCAGGGTGAAGGTCCGGGGTCCTGCCTGATAATTCAGCACGAAGAGGTACCTTTTCCCTTCTTTCCTGCGCATCACCACCTGAACCTCTTCCGGAGCCGTGATGTATTCTGCGAAGGGTTCGCGAATCCCCGTATATTCCATCAGCTGCTTTACATTCTCCCTGGTGAAGGTGCTTCCCAGATGCAGGACGCGTCCTTTTCCGGAGATTTTCTCGGTCAGGGCCGCCTCGCCGGCGTAATAGCTTCTCGCATAAGTGGCCAGTACCTTCGTCCCTTCCAGGGGAGTGAGAATGTCGTTAAATACCGGGGTGGCAAGTCCGGCACCGTTCCAGTCGGCCAGAGACTCTTCCTCCGCCGGGCTCACAAAGGTGAAATCCCGGATATCCGTTCCTGTCAGGGACTGCAGTAGACCCGGCTGAGGCATCATGACGAAGCGGCCGTTCAGATCCTTCAGCCCGCTCCGGCATCCCAGGATCAGGGTACCTCCCTGCTCCACATAGGCAGCCAGAAGGGCCGCCCTCTTTTCATTCATCAACATCGGATGGGGGTAGATCAGCACCGGATACCGTACCAGTTCTTCCAGTGTCGTATCGTCCCGGAGGAAGAGGCTGTCGTAGGGAGTGTGATTCAGCTCGGAGGCAATAAAAATCTCCTTTTCGCTGGGTTCCTGCACCCGCCGGTGCCAGGCATCCGCCTGGGCATCCCACTGGTTATCATAATCCTTCAGCAGGGCGAAAACCGTCACATTTTCAGCGCCGCAGACCGGATCCAGGGTCTTTAACAGACGGCCGAATTCCGTGACCTCCCGAAGTTTCCGGTTGTCCCGGTTGTCATAATCCAGGATACCATGCCAGTAGATCTCTGTTCCGACGGTGGCTGTGCGCCACCGGAAGAAGGAAACAAAATCCGCCCCCTGGGCCACACTCTGCATGGCCCACAGGGTCAGCTGCCCCGGTCTGGGAGCCGGTCCCTCCATACGGCTGGCCCAGCCGCAGGCCCCAGACTGCCGTTCCATGATGCCAAAGTGAGGGCAGAGCGACCGGGGCTCA
>CAMOYN010000254.1 GCA_946630035.1 uncultured Lachnospiraceae bacterium | reverse complement strand
ACGGGCTGACCGGGGAGAAGAAGACCCTGGTGAGGAAGAAGGACGGCCTGTATCCGACGGATGATCCGGACTGTCAGTTTTATTACACTCCGACGAAGGACGGCAGCCGGGTGGTTCTGTATGAAGGCAGTGATGACCGGGTGGAAAAACCGGTGCTGGAGGGGGAGCTCTGGATCCGGAAAGACTCCACACAGGAAGTCGCCGTCATTGATGAGTCGAAGACCTTCGACCCGAAAAAGATCGATGAGGGAAGTTATTACAACGGCGTGTATTTCGACGAAAAGGGGTATGTCGTCCGGCTGGTATATTACGGCGACTGACCGGGCTTCAGGTAATTAAGCAGCCGACGGAAGCAAAACGGCCGACGGCAGTTGACAACAGAGGAAAGGGGTAAAATTTGTCATGGAACATTCAGCCAAACGGACCAAGGTGCTGATGGCGATTCTGGGGGTTCTGGTGGTGGCAGCCGGCGGATTTCTTGCCTGGATTTCCACCTACAAGCAGAGAACAACCTTTCTGGGAAGCACCACCTGCATGGCGGCGGACATTTCCGAAAAGACACCAGCGGAAGTGGTAGCTCTTCTGGAGGAGAAGTCAAAGGATATGACCATCACTCTCATGGAAGATGGGGAAGAAGCCCTCACCGGAAGTGCGGAAGAGTTCGGATTCCATTTTGACCGGGAAGCCACGGAGGAGGCCATGAACGCGGTGCTGAATGCACAGAAAGCAGACACCAATGCGATTCTGCGCAGCATTACCGGCCAGTCTAATGAGGTACCCGCAGCTGCACAGTGGACCTGCGACGAAGACGTATTTCTGAACAAAGTGCAGAAAGCCAATCTCGCCGGAGAGCGGATCCAGAGTGAGCGGGCTCAGCTCGCCTACGACGAGGAGACCAAACAGTGCGTCGTCCAGGAAGCAATCTATGGCAATGATTTTGATGAAACCGAGTTCCAGGACTGGATGAAGGAGAATGTGACCGCCGCCCTGCAGGAGGGAGACGTCGCAGAACCGGTATCGCTGGAATTCCCCACCGAGATTTACACGAAGCCGGATATCATCGCCGACGATGAATATCTGGAGCAGCGCTGCGAGGCCAAGAATGCCTATGCCGGCGCCGAGGTCATCTACGACGTGGGAGATACAAAGCAAGTCCTGGATTATGCCACCATCATGACCTGGCTGGACATCGAAGACGGCGAAGCAACCCTGGACGAGAAAAAAGTACTTCTCTATGTGAAAAAGATGAAGAACGCCTACGACACACTGGGAAGAGACCGGGTGTTTATGACCTCCACCGGCGAGGCCGTCACCATCGACTCCAAGCGCCTGAAATACGGAACCCTGATCGATGAGGACAAAGAATACGAACAGCTCCTCGCCGACATCAAATCCCGCAAAACCGTGGAACGGGAGCCCATGTACGACAGCTCCACCAATGTTTACTCCCGCAGCGGAGCCGATGATCTGAACGGCAACTACGTGGAAGTCAGCATCCCGGACCAGCACGTATGGCTGTACGTGGACGGAAAACTGGTGATCGACACCGACTGCGTCACCGGCGACGTCAAGAAAAAACGCGGAACCACCAGCGGCATCTATCCCATCGCCTTCAAAAAGAGCCCCGCCGTACTCCGCGGCGGCACAGGGAAAAACGCCTACGCCTCCCCCGTCACCTACTGGATGCCCTTCAACGGCGGACAGGGACTCCACGACGCCACCTGGCGCGGACGGTTCGGCGGCAGCATCTACCAGGGACACGGCTCCCACGGATGCGTCAACCTCCCCAAGAAGGCAGCCAAAGAAATCTACGCCAACGTAGCCAAAGGCTTCCCCGTAGTCGTACACAACTAAAGCACACAAACAAGCCACCCACCACCGGGACCTGTCCCCAGTGGAGGGAATCCTGGCAGTGGAAAGCCATCATGAAAAAAGAATATACTATAAAAGGAGCTGACCGTAACGGCCAGCTCCCTTTAAATTAGGAACCACATAGGGGATTGATGTGGAGGTTCCCTCAACCAACAGCCCACCAATGGGACCAGCCCGCCAATGGGGTCAGCCCGCCAATGGGGCCAGCCCGCCAATGGGGCCAACCCCGCCAATGGGGACAGGTCCCGGTGGCTAGTTTAATCCGGCCTGACGAAGGCGGGTGCGAAGTTCCGGCCCGATCACCAGGGCGATGACAATTTTTGCCAGATCCCCGGGGATGAAGGGGATGACACCGGCACCCAGGGCGGCGCTAAAACTCATCCCGGTGAGGAAAGCCAGCCAGGCGGTGCCGAAAATATAACAGATCGCAGTACCGATCACCATACCTGCAAAATGCAGGACGCGCTGATGTGATTTCTCGATAAAATATCCACAGCAGACGGCCATGAAAATGAATCCGATGAGGTAGCCTCCGGTAGGCCCCAGGAGTTTCCCGGGGCCGCCGGTGAAGCCGGAGAAAACCGGCACGCCGATCAGCCCGATCAGCAGATACAGACAGTAGCTGAGGGTACCATTCTTCAAACCAAGAATATAAACCGCAAAATAAACGGCCAGATTGGTCAGGGAAATCGGCACCGGACTCACAGGAATAGCCAGAGAAAGCGGTCCGAGGATACAGGTAACGGCGGTCATCAGCGCGATGACAACCATTGACCGGGTATTGACAGAAGAAGACGCTGTAGGCGTCGGTGTAACAGGATTCATAAAATAAGTACTTCCTTTTTATAAAATATTGTAATCCCATCAAGAACGCTTCGGCGTTCTTGCCGCGCCGCGCAAGGTGCGAAGCACCTTCCTTATTGCGCGGC
>CAMOYN010000253.1 GCA_946630035.1 uncultured Lachnospiraceae bacterium | reverse complement strand
CCCCTGTCTCCGGTGTCTTGTTGGGATAGGGAGACAAAGGACCGTCCCCTGTCTCCCTACAGGGATTTGCGGTATTTGCTGGGGGAGATGCCCTGGACTTTCTTGAAGACCTTGGTGAAGTAGAAGTAGTCGTTGTAGCCGACCTGTTCGGCGATTTCCTGAATGGAGAGGACTTCGTTCTGCAGCAGTTCCTTGGCGCGCTGGATGCGCAGGGAGGCGATGTAGTCGGAGTAGTTCATCTGCAGTTCCTCTTTGATCATCGTGGAGAGCCGACCAGTGCTGATATTGTATTTGTCGGCCAGGTGGGTGAGGGAGATGTCCTCGGTGTAGTGCTCCCGTATATCGGCTACGACCCGGTCGATGGTGCTGTCCCACCGTTTGCCCGGGATATTTATATTGCCCGCAGCGGTGGTGCTCGGTCCGTTGCCGGAAACCGTGGATGTATCTGTGCTCCGGAGGCTGCCCGTGTCGGAAATACTTCGCCCGTCCGTACTGTCTGCCGTCCCCATCCGCTGTGCCTGGTAATTTTCCAGGACTCTTTTCAATTCTTCTTCTTTGATGGGTTTGAGGAGATAATCGTAGGCGTGGAGTTTTACCGCCTGCTGGGCATATTCGAACTCGGCGTAACCGGAAATGATGACGACTTCGGTTTCCGGGGAGCTTTCGTGAATGGACTGCAGCAGTTCCAGACCGGTCATGCCGGGCATGCGGATATCGGTGAAGACGATTTCCGGCTTCAGTGCCTCGATCTCCTCCCGCGCCGTCAGCCCGTTATTGGCGGTGCCGATTACATTTATATCAAAATCGGAGCGCTGCAGGAGCTTGGTGAGCCCCAGCACGATCCAGATTTCATCGTCTGCAATATAAGCAGTGATCATGAAATTTCCTCCCTTACATACTTCCGGCATCCTCGGTCAGGATGCATCTTCCTCCCTGATATGATCCGGAATGCGGATCCGTATGTCTGTGCCCACCCCGGGGTGGCTGTCGATATGGACGTCAAAATCGTCTCCATAGAAGAGCCGCAGCCGGTTGACGATGTTGCTGATGCCGATGCCGGTTCCGGAATCCGGGTCGTCAAATGCCCGGCGGAGAGCCGCCAGCTGGGCCTCATCCATTCCGCATCCGTCATCCTTTACACGGATCTCCAGATGCCGGTCATTGTCTGCCTGAATTATCACATCGACGGTTCCGGGTTCCAGTTTCCCTTCCAGCCCATGGAATACGGAGTTTTCCACCAGAGGCTGCAGGATAAAACGGATGATAGGGTATTCTTTTACCTCCGGTTTCGCTTCTTCCCGGATTCGTATTTTTCCCATAAAACGATACTCTATTATTTTAGCATACTTTTCGAGGTATGCCAATTCGTCGCCGACGGTGACAATATTGCTCCCCTTGACGGCATAACGGAAAATGTCGGAGAGGGCCATGGCAATGTCGGCGATGCTGTCCTCGTCGTGGATCAGGGCCATATCCCGGATGCAGGAGAGGGTATTATAGAGGAAATGAGGATTGATCTGGTTCCGGTAGGCGAGAATCTCCATTTTTTCCCGGGCCAGCTGGGTCTCGTAGAGACGGATCTTGTCGTGTTTGATCTCCTCGATCATCCGCTGGTTCTCGTCCAGCATCCGGTCCAGGCTGTTGGCCACGGCGCCGATATCATCGCTCCGTCCGAGATTCAGCCGGTCGTCGGGATGGCGCCCGGCCCGCCGGATGAACCGGGTGATGCTATGGATCGGCCGGACCAGCTGATAATAGAAAAATCCCAGCAGAAGTCCCAGCAGCACGAGGGTCAGCCCGATGGAGAAGAACAAAGGTTTTCGCACGATGCTGGATCCTTCGGTGTTCTCAGAAATGGAGACGGCCACAGCGATCCGGATGCCGTTCTGCCAGGTCCCTTCTTTATATACATAATCCGGATTCTGCTTCAGCACGTCCATTGTGACAAAATCCGGCGTATTCCCGGCGGCGTGATAGGAAAGGTTCAGATCATGGGAGTCCGAGAGGAGGATCGCGGCGGAAGTTTCCCCCAGAATGTTCCGAACGACACCTTCAAAGAGCCAGTGATCCAGAAGGAATACACACATACCGATCTGCTTGGTGCCGATTCCTATGGAATTGTCAAAAACAGGATAGTAGAAGGCGTAATTGTAGTCATTCAAATTTCCGAAAACCTGATCTGCGTCCAGATCCTGTTCGGTACGCAGATAATTCTGTTTGGCAGGAAGAGCAAATTCTTTCCCCATACGGACGACTTGCTGCATATCGGTGTTGTAAAAGGCAGCCCCGATGATCTCCGGTTCCTGGACGACGATCTGAGAGTAGATGGAGGAGAGCTGCGCCTCCCGGACCGCCCGGTTATCAATCCGGCCCAGACAGAAATCCTGCACAAAGGGGTAACGGCACAGATAGACGGCATGATACCGCAGCGCTTCCAGGTAACTTCCCAGGGCATCATCGGCCTGCTTCCGAAAGGACTCCGCAATGGTCTCGGCGTTATTTCTTTCAATCTGTCGGATATAATTCTGCGATACGCTGATCATTCCCAGGGCCACCAGGACGATCAGCAGGACCATCAGAGAAAGCTGCAGCAGGATGCTGTTCCGAATGTGTTTCAACATGGATGATTTCCTCCTGCAGTTAATATAGCACAAATACACTTAAAAAAATATTACCAAAATGCGGAAATTATTGCATGGCTTTTTAAATGCCGATTATTTATTATAAATGTAACAAAACCGTAAACCCAATTATCTGCGGAGCAATCCGCGAAGGAGGAAAACATGAAGTTAGTGAAGAAGATTCTCAGTGCGGCTCTTTGCCTCA
>CAMOYN010000252.1 GCA_946630035.1 uncultured Lachnospiraceae bacterium | reverse complement strand
TAAGATCTGCACTCTCACGGCCGTTGACTGTATTGTAGGGAATTTTTATATGTTATTGAAATGTGTATATAGAATAAAAGTTATAAAAGGCTCTGAAGAAGCACCAGATGCTCCGAGAAGGCTCCGAAAATGCCTGGGAAGTGCTCCGAAAATGCCTGGGAAGTGCTCCAAAAAGGATTCGATAATGCCTGGGAAATGCTCCGAAAGTGCTGCGATAATGCCTGGGAAATGCTCCGAAAGTGCTGCCGGGGCGGAAAAGTTATTGCCGGAAATGAAAATCTTCCCGGGTATTTCAGAATCGGTTATTGCCGGAAATGAAAATCTTCCCGGGTATTTCAGAATCGGTTATTACCGGAAATGAAAATCTTCCCGGGTATTTCAGAATCAGTTATTGCCGGAAGTGAAAATATTCCTGGGCGTAGTTCCAGAAGGTGTCGCAGGTCTGGGATACAAGGGAGCTGCGTCTGCGGCTGAGGTGAATGGTCCGCCGCCCGGAGATATCGGTCAGATGGATAAAGCGAAGGTCCGGCCGGTAGCTCTTAAATACCGGGGCGCAGACTTCGGGGATGAAGGAGGCAATATTTCCCAGAGATACCATGTGCAATTTGGTTGCGTAATCATTGGTCAGGATCGCCAGATTCGGCGTGAAGCCGGCCTGCTGGCAGAAGGTATAGGTGATGTCGGAGAACATCAGATTGTTTGCCATGCCAAGAAACGGAACACGATGGAAACCGGCGAGGGGCAGGTGGTCACCTTCGCTGCCCGGAAGATATTTTTCCAGAAGTTCCGGGGCAATGACCAGTATATATTCTTCTTCGGCGATGGGGAAGCTCTCCAGAAATCCGTCCTGGGCGACCGGGGCGCTCTTCAGGGAAGAGGTGAGAGTGAAATCCAGATTCTCAAAATTATCAATGGTATACTGGCTTTTTGAGGAATACATCTGGAATTTGACCAGGGGGTACTCCTCCATAAAATCCCGGATGCAGTCGGCGATCAGATTGGCATAGGAAAACAGGCCCAGATAGATGGTACCGCTGGGCTGATATTCCAGATTGCGCACATTTCTGGTTCCCTCTTTCAGCGTCTCCATGGTCTGCTCAGCGTAGCGGGCAAATATCCGCCCATGATCGTTCAGACGGATCCTGCGGCCGACCCGGTCGAAGAGCTTGACACCCAGTTCAGCCTCCAGGAGAGAAATGGTCTTGCTCAGGGCAGGCTGCGAGATATTCAGATGCTCCGCCGTCAGAGATACATTTTGAAATTTCGACAGTTCAATAAAACATTCCAGCTGATGAAGTTCCATAGGATTACCGGACCCTTTCTTATAATGTACAGGCTATACTATGATATGTTAATATAAATTGATTGTTCTGTAAACAGGGTGTAGAATAAATGAGAACGGAAAGTACCGGCGGCAGGAGTAAATCCCTGTGACGGGTAGGGTCCCGGCGGCAGGAAGAATCCCGGCGGCAGGAGTAAATCCCTGTGACGGGTAGAGTCCCGGCGGCAGGAGGTAAGGTGGCAGCATGGGGAATTTACAGGAAGAATTAGT
This sequence comes from uncultured Lachnospiraceae bacterium, assembly GCA_946630035.1. GTDB lineage: Bacteria > Bacillota > Clostridia > Lachnospirales > Lachnospiraceae > UBA3305. The sequence continues at coordinate 1,335 of CAMOYN010000252.1, read as the reverse complement.
TTATGTTCAGACCGAGGGCGGTATTGTATGCGGCAGGCATTCGGACAGGCGATATGTGTTTCTGGGAATTCCCTATGGCCAGGCGGAGCGTTTTTGTCCCCCGGAGCCGGTGAGCTGGCAGGGGGAGCGGCCGTGCACCCAGTACGGGCCTTTGGCGCCGCAGCCGAATTTTCGTGGGAAAAAACCGGAGGGCGTGGATTTTCAGATGATGGGATCGGAGGACTGTCTGAATCTGAATATATGGAGCACCTGCCTGGACAGGAATGCCCGGCGTCCGGTGGTGGTGGCGGTTCACGGCGGAGCCTTTCAGGCCGGCGGGAACAGCTTGCCGCAGTTTTCCGGTGAAAACTTTATGGATAAGGAAGAAATGGTGTTTGTGTCGGTCAATTACCGGGTGGGGGTGCTGGGATTCCTGGAACTGGGGCAAGAGTACGGCGGACGGTATGAAGGCTCCGGTAATTGCGGCATGTGGGATCTGTTGCTGGCGTTGAAGTGGATTGAGCGGAACATTGCCGCCTTTGGAGGCGACCCGGATCGAATCATACTGATGGGAATATCCGCGGGGGCCAAGGCAATCGCTTCGCTGATGACATTGCCTGAAGTGCAGGCTATGTGCCACCGGGTGATTCTGGAGAGCGGCGCGATGCAGTCCTTCCGCACCCGGGAGACGGCTGAAGAAGTCTCGGTCAGATATCGCAGTCTGCTCCCGGAGGGAACCGACCTGCGCACGGTCCCGGCGGAGCTGCTGCTGCAAAAACAGGCGGAATTCTGCGCCTGCGAAGGATCCACCTGCTTCTTCGGACCGATACTGGCGGCACCCTTTGCACCGGACTGGGAGGAGAGATGGAAGCAGGGAGAATGCTTCCGGGGGAAAGCGATCATTGGCTGCGGAAGACACGAAATGATCCGGATGGTCCAACAGCCGGGATTCATGGAAGCGGCCGAAAACATTGCCGGGGATCTGTTCGGCCGGAACGGAAAGCTGGCATCACAGATGGTGAAAATGCTTGTGCAGGAGGGAATGGCCGCCGTGGAAGCCTGGGAGAAAGTGCTCTCCGATTTTATGTACCGTTACTACAGCTTCGATCTGGCAAAAAGACTGGAAGCAGATGGAAATGACGTGTGGTGCTACTCTTTTGAGTACGGATCCGCCTGCCACGGGATGGGCTATGCCTACCTGATGAAAGATCTGGACTATCCGGAGCCCATAAAAGATCCTTCTGTGAGAGCCCAGGCCACACGGATATCCGAAGAAATGCGCCAGAAAATCCATACATTCATCCGGGAAGATGATCTGGCGGAAGAAGAATGGCCCCGTTACCGTGGAGGGAACCG
>CAMOYN010000251.1 GCA_946630035.1 uncultured Lachnospiraceae bacterium | reverse complement strand
GTTTCATGTCGATCCGCTCATATCCCGGCACATCGATGCTGCGGCGGAAATCCAGCGCCGCATGCAGCACGGCCAGCGCTTCATTTTTGGCCATGTTGATCTCATCCAGGACGCCGAATCCACCTCTGGCGGCGCAGAGCCACACCGGCCCCGGCCGGAACACCACCGACTGGCCGTTGTAGGTATCCGTGCCGATCAGGTAGGAGGCATCCACATTCACATGGAAGGAGACATTCCACATGGGTCTCCCGAAAAGCGCCCCCAGATTCTCCGCCAGCACATTCTTACCGGTAGCCTTCGGGCCCGCCAGCAGCAGATTCTTCCCTGCCAGAATGGCCGACAGCGCCAGCTCCCAGGTCTTCTTTCCGTAGTAGCAATATTCCGGATCCGGAATCCTCGCCCCATCCTCGGCTGCCGCCGGGTAAGACTCCCGGAAGGAACGCGCCGACTGCAGCAGGGAAGAGCTTATCCCTTCCGACTCCAAAAACTGAAATAAATTTTCCATAAGATATTTTCCCTTATATTCTTACTGATAATCACTGACCAGGAACAGCGGTTTAATTTCCACTACTTCATCATGTTCCTGCTGAGATACCGTCACGCCGGCATTGAGTTTTTTCAGGTCTTCCTTTACCATTTCCAGCGCCTCTTCTGCACTATCCGCACGGCCTTCTCTGACAATGCGGATCATCCGGTCGAGAATCACAGGATGCGCATATTGCGCCGGGACGGGGAATGATTTATCTGCATAAGCGCGGATATAGGTCTGACTGTTCTCCACCGCCTCTGACCACTGTTCGGCAGCATATTTTTTACTGTTCCATTTGCTGGGAAAGAGATTGGCCGAGAACACAAAGAAGAAGAAGGCGCCTCCGCCCAGGAGGAAGTACATGCCTTCGCTGTGATGGAACAGCAGCATGGAAATGCCTGCCAGGGCTGCCGCAAGGCCAAGAACTCCGACGACGGTTCCCGCCGCCAGCACGGAAGGCTTCAGATGATCCACGATCCGCTTCTGCCGGGCGGCCGAGGTCAGCCCATCTGCCAGAGCCGGCCGTTTTGCGAGATATTTCCTGGCCTGACCAAGATACTCCAGTGTCTCCTCCGCCTCCGGCGTCAGCTTCTTGGCATATCGGTCTCTCTCCCGGTCCGCCGCCTCCGACAATTTCCGATCTGCCTTTTCACTGTGCGTCGGAATCTGCGGATAGCTCCGCTCCACCTCGGCCAGCAGCACGTCCAGCTCATTTTCATGTTTAAAGTAGCAGGATTTCTCTTTCCCGTTTCCGTACTGCACCACGAGATAGGCCATACTTCCAAAAACACCCTTTCCGGAATAACCGCCCCGGCTCATGGCCACCCGCTTAAACACCCTCCGGACAGATGTCCAGGGGATGTAGTAATACCGGCTTACGAAGCGGCTGCCCACATAGAGCGCCTGGCGGCCGATCCCGCAGGGACCGATTTTACGGCACTCCTTCCGGTCTGATTTTATGATATCCTGCGGAAGTGTCTGCTCCCCCAGCGGTGCTGAGATAATCATGAAATTTCTCCCCTTCACACATCCTGTATTTTACTGACAGCAAAATGCATTGAAAATAGAATGCATTCTGCTTTCTTTTCCTAATCCGTAAAGGGCAGGAATGAAATCCTGCCCTCTTTTAAAGATCACTCAAACCAAGAGTATTCTGTTATTTCTCATTCACTAAAGACGGTTACGCGTCTTAGCGCCATAACCTCAGGCCGCTTTCTTCGCTTTGGAAAGGAAGAGGGCCAGGAAGGCGATCGCTACGATAATGCCCACCGGATATGCGATGGTGGCATTGTTGGTGAACATGGGGATCAGGCCCAGGCACTCCGGTGCCATCATGAAGTAGGTAGCGGATACCGCACTCATGAAGGTGGCCGGAACGGCGCAGATCCAGTAATTTCTCTTGTTCTGTACCAGGAACATGGAACCGGCCCACAGAACGATCATGGCCAGCGTCTGGTTCGACCAGCTGAAATATCTCCAGATGATCTGATAGTCAATGAATCCCAGGGTGTTGCCGAAGCCAAGGAAGGCGCCGATACCCAGAACCGGGATGCAGAGAGTCAGACGGGTTTTCCAGTTACCCATATCCAGTTTGAACCAGTCAGCCAGTGTCAGACGGGCACTACGGAATGCGGTATCACCGGAAGTGATCGGGCAGGCGATAACACCCAGCATAGCCAGGATGATACCGATTCTTCCCATGGTCATGGTGCAGATGGTGTAAACGGTGTTGGCATTTCCGCCGCCCATCTCAGCCAGCTTCTCACCGCCCAACAGGGTAGCTCCGGCAGCGGCCCAGATCAGAGCAATGATACCCTCGGCAACCATGGCGCCGTAGAATACGAACTTACCCTGACGCTCACTCTTCAGGCAGCGGGCCATCAGAGGAGACTGGGTGGCATGGAAACCGGAAATAGCGCCGCAGGCCACGGTGATGAACATGAAGGCCCAGATCGGGGTTCCCTTCGGATGTACATTCCGGAAATTATTCCAGATCTCAGGGATAGCCACACCACTGGTCATGGTACCGAAGCAGACACCGACCGCCATCACGATCAGGCAGATACCGAAGATCGGATAGATCTTACCGATAACCTTATCTACAGAAATGAAAGTGGCAATGAAATAGTAGATCAGAATGATCGCCAGCCAGAAGGTAGGCAGAACCACAATACCGGATTCCACACCACTGTTCTTAAACAGGGTAACCAGCAGACCGGCCGGTCCTACCGCGAACACGGTACCAACCATGATCAGCAGGATAACAGAGAACACACGCATGATGCTCTTCATCGTATCGCCCAGGTAAATACCGGTAACCTCAGAAATCGACGCACCATTATTTCTCTCAGAAAGCATACCGGCGAAATAATCGTGCACCGCACCTGCGAACACCGTACCAAAGGTGATCCAGAGGAAAACCACCGGTCCCCACATAGCACCGGACAGAGCACCGAAGATCGGGCCCAGACCGGCAATATTCAGCAGCTGAACCAGGA
>CAMOYN010000250.1 GCA_946630035.1 uncultured Lachnospiraceae bacterium | reverse complement strand
GTGCTTCGCACCTTGCGCGGCGCGGCAAGAACGCCGAGGCGTTCTTGATAAAACAGTTATAAAAGTACCTGATATGGAAAAGGGTTCTGGCCGGAACACGGGAAAGGAGATTTCATGGCTGCAATTCGCGTACTGGATCAGGAAACGATCAATCAGATCGCTGCAGGTGAAGTAATAGAACGTCCCTCCTCGGTGGTAAAAGAACTGACGGAGAACGCACTGGACGCCGGAGCTACGGCCGTGACCGTCGAGATCCGGAACGGTGGTATAGAGTTCCTCCGTGTCACAGACAATGGGGGAGGAATCGCGTCGGAAGATGTGGAAAATGCATTCCTGCCCCATGCCACCAGTAAGATCCGATCGGCAGAAGATCTGACCCACATCGCATCTCTCGGATTCCGGGGAGAAGCTCTCGCCAGTATTGCAGCCGTTTCCCGGGTGGAACTGATTACGAAGACCCCGGAGAGTCTGGCCGGAATCCGTTATCAGAACGAAGGGGGAAGTGCGCAGACCCCGGAAGAGATCGGAGCACCGGACGGGACCACCTTTATCGTCCGGGAACTGTTTTTCAACACACCCGCCCGCAGAAAATTCCTGAAGACACCGGCCACCGAAGGAGCTTATATCAGTTCCCTGATGGAACGGCTGGCGCTGTCACGTCCGGATATATCCTTCCGCCTGATCATCAATAATCAGACGAAATTGCATACCTCCGGCAATCATAAGCTGAAGGACATCATCTATACCATTTACGGCAAAGAAATTGCGTCCTCCCTGATTCCGGTTTCCTGCGATTCCGGCAGCATACGGATCGAAGGATTTGTCGGAAAACCGGAAATCAACCGGGGAAACAGAACCTATGAAAACTATTTTGTCAATGGGAGATATGTCAAAAGCAATATTATAACCAGGGCCCTGGAGAACGCCTACCAGGGATTTGTCATGCAGCACAAATATCCCTTTGCGGTATTTTTCCTCACCATTGATCCGGAAGCCGTGGATGTCAATGTACATCCTACGAAGATGGAACTTCGTTTCAGCGATGAAGAAGCCGTATATGAGGCGGTGTATCAGACCATTCGCTCCGCACTGAAGGACAGAGAACTGATTCCCCGCCATGTATTTACAGAAAAAGAACAAAGGGAGAGAAAACCGGAGATTCTCCGGGAACGAGGACCGGAACCCTTTGAGACCCGGCGGATGCAGAGCAGCGGAACGGGGACCGCAGAGAGCCTGAGGATGCAGGCCATTGGGACGGAGAATGCAGAGAGCCTGAGGATGGAGAGCATCGGGACGGAGAAGCCAGAGAGCCTGCGGCTGCAGAGCTCCCCGCAGGAATCCTTCGAAACCCGGAGACTGCAAGGGTCAACGATGCCTTTCACAATGCAGTCAAGACCAGTGAGAGAATCGTCTACGATTGAGGACTTCCTGGCGGCTGTTGAGCTGGATACAAATAAAATTATAAGTACCGCTACAGAGAATACCGGCACAGAGACTGCCTGGGCAGAGAACAGCAGTACAGAAAATACCGGCACAGAAAATGCCAGTGCAGAGACTGCTGCTGAAGCAAATAGGAGTGCAGCAACGGCAGATTCCGTTGGTTTTGATGCGGCGCATGCGGACTCCGTCGGTATCGAAGCCGGGAGCACGGTGCAGGGAAAACAGCTGGATCTCTTCGAAGAGAGACTTCTGACCGCCGAGACCCGGACTGAATACCGGCTGATCGGACAGGTATTTGATACCTACTGGTTAATTCAGTACAAGGATCAGCTGCTGATCATGGATCAGCATGCAGCCCACGAAAAGGTACTCTATGAACGGAATATGCAGGCATTCCGGGAGAAAGAATTTACTTCTCAGGAAATTCAGCCGCCGATTTTGATCACACTGAATTCCCGGCAGGAACAGATCCTGGAAGAATTCCAGGAGCGTTTCACATCCATCGGATTCCGTATCGAATCCTTCGGAGGAAAGGAATATGCGGTCTATGCGGTCCCTGCCAATCTGCTGGGACTGGCACAGGCGGATGTCCTGACCGAGATGATTGACGCCCTTTCCGATGATTCCGCCCACAAGGATATCACGGTGATCGAAGAAAAACTGGCTCTCATGTCCTGCAAAGGGGCAGTGAAAGGAAACATGAGGATTTCCAGAGAAGAGGCGGAAACATTGCTGGATGACATGCTGAAACTGGAAAATCCCTATATGTGTCCCCATGGACGGCCTACGATTATTACTATGACTCAGTATGAGCTGGAAAGAAAGTTTAAGAGAGTTGTAAACTGAAAGGAAAAAGGATGAACAAACCTCCTTTGATCATACTTACCGGACCAACGGCTGTGGGAAAGACAGAGCTATCCATTCGTCTGGCAAAGGAAACAGACGGTGAGATCATCAGCGCCGACTCCATGCAGGTCTACCGGGGGATGGATATCGGATCTGCCAAGGTATCGGAGGCAGAAATGCAGGGAATCCGGCATCATCTGATCGATGCGTATGAGCCGGAGGATGAATTCAATGTAGTGGAGTTTCAGAGAGCGGCCCGGCAGGCAATGGAAGATATTTACAGCCGCGGGAAGATTCCCATCGTCTGCGGGGGAACCGGCTTTTATATTCAGGCTTTACTGCGACAGATCGACTTTACGGAAACCGGAGGAGATCCGGATTTCCGGAAACGGCTGGAAGAGAGAGCAGCCCGCGGAGAAGGGGAGGCATTATACAGGGAACTCGCCGAAAAGGATCCTGCTTCCGCCGAGGCGATCCACCCCAATAACCTCAAGCGGGTCATCCGGGCGCTGGAGTATTATTACTATACCGGTGAATGTATTTCTCAGCATAATGAGCGAGAAAAAGAGAGGAAATCTCCCTATAATTACCTGTATCTGGTACTGAACCGCGAGCGGGAGGAACTATACCGAAGAATCGATCTGCGGGTGGATCAGATGATGGAACAGGGGCTGCTGGAAGAAGTGAAAACCCTTTACGAGAGAGGCTGCCGCCGGGGAATGGTTTCCATGCAGGGCCTTGGGTACAAAGAGCTTCTGGATTATCTGGAAG
>CAMOYN010000249.1 GCA_946630035.1 uncultured Lachnospiraceae bacterium | reverse complement strand
AATGGAAATACGAAGAGATGTTCAAGCAGTTTGCCGCCCGTTATCCGAAGCAGGTATCCACCAATATCTTCTACTCCAACGAACTGTCCCACCGGATCTACGCCTCCTGCGACGCCTTCCTGATGCCGTCCCGCTTCGAACCCTGCGGCCTGAGCCAGCTGATGAGCCTGCGTTACGGAACCGTGCCGATCGTACGGGAAACCGGCGGTCTGAAGGACACCGTGGAAGCCTACAACAAATACGATAACACCGGCACCGGCTTCTCCTTCACCAATTACAACGCCCACGAGATGCTCTACACCGTGCAGCACGCCAAAGAACTGTTCACCACGAACAAACGCCGCTGGAATCAGATGATCGAGCGGGGCATGAACAAGGACTTCTCCTGGTCCGCCTCCGCGAAGAAATACGAAGCCCTCTACGACAATCTGTAAATGGAACAGGGGGACGGTTCCCCCGTTCCACGCAAAAGGAGTCTCTCACTGCAGCGAGAGACTCCTTATTACATACTTTTATGATCCACAGGTCCTGTGCAGGCCTTACGGATTCGCCGGCTTTTTCTGCTGATAGGTTGCCAGGAAATCCGCCATGCGCCGTCCGGCTTCCTCCAGTACCGAAACCTCGGGGAGATAAACGATCCGGAAATGGTCCGGTTTCTCCCAGTGGAAACCACTGCCGGCGGTCAGCAGGATGTGCTTTTCCTTCAGGAAATCCAGCACAAACTGTTCATCGTCGGTGATGTTGAACCGCTTGATATCAATCTTCGGGAAGATATAGAACGCTGCCTTCGGCTTCACGGCAGACATGCCGGGAATGTCGTTCATGGCACGGTAAATCACTTCTCTCTGCTCATAGATCCGGCCTCCGGGAAGAAGCATATCCTTCGCCGACTCCAGGTCATGCAGAGCGGCAGGGATCAGTGACTGGGCCGGCACGTTGGAGCACAGACGCATCGAGGAAAGAAGATTAATACCCTCAATGTATCCCTTTACGTAATCCTTTCTTCCTGCCAGGCACATCCAGCCACAGCGGTAGCCCGCCAGCAGGTGGGATTTGGAAAGGCCGTTGAAGCTGACTGTCAGCAGATCCGGGGCCAGGGAAGCCAGCGCGATGTGCTCCCGGCCGTCCATCACCAGACGGTCATAGATCTCATCCGCAAAGAGGATCAGTTCATGCTCCCGGGCCAGCTCCACGATCTGCTCCAGCAGTTCCTTCGGATACAGAGCTCCGGTGGGGTTGTTCGGGTTGATGACAACGATACCCTTCGTGCGGGGTGTGATCTTCCGGCGCATATCTTCGATATCAGGGAACCACTCCTGCTCCTCATCGCAGATGTAATTCACCGCTTTTCCGCCGGCCAGTGTGACCGAAGCCGTCCACAGAGGATAATCCGGGGAGGGAACCAGGATCTCATCCCCATGATCCAGCAGGCCTTGCATGGACAGAGTGATCAGCTCGCTGACACCATTGCCGGTGTAAATATCATCCAGGGTCACATTCGGCATGTTTTTCGATCTGGCATACTCCAGAATAGCTTCTCTCGCCGCCACCAGGCCGCGGGAATCCGAATATCCCTCCGTATCTTCCAGCTGTTCACGTATCGCTTTAATGACACCTTCCGGTGCGCGGAATCCAAACGGAGCCGGGTTCCCGATGTTCAGTTTCAGGATCTCTTCTCCCTGCGCAATCATACGATTCGCCTCATCCATGACCGGTCCGCGGATATCGTAACAGACATGATCCAGTTTAGTTGATTTGGCGTAAGTTTTCATTTTCTGTCTCCTACTAGTCTTGACACACAATACCGATTAACCATAGCACCGGATCCGGTAAATGTCAAGTAAATGACTGCCTGTCCGGTTACTCTTCCGGCCGGTCCGAAGGATTCCGGAACCGCTGTTCCAGGATCCGGTACAGGGCCATGGCTATGCAGGCGGACAGGATTCCGGTCAGAATGCCGCAGATGACGTCGGTGGGATAGTGGATGCCCACATACAGCCGGGACAGGGCGATCAGGGCTGCCAGGATCACCGCCGGGATGCCCCATTGTTTCGGGAGCCGGTACAGCAGTACCCAGGCGGCGGCAAAGGAGGCGCCGGAATGGCCCGAAGGGAAGGAGAAGTCCGTGGCCCTGCCCACCAGGAGCTCCAGGCCTTCCACAACCTCATAGGGCCTGGTCCTCGCCACCAGATTCTTCAGACAGATGTTATTGATGAGCAGGGAGCACACCAGGGCGATGGCACACTGGATGCCCACGGGCCGCGTCTTCCGGAACACAAGCAGGCCCAGGGTCAGCACAATCCAGAACAGACCATGGTCCCCCAGATGGGTAATCCCCTTCATAAGCGGTGTCAGCACCGGGTTCCTCACAAACTCCTGAATCCACAGCAGAATACTACCGTCAAGCTGCAGCAAACCTTCCATATAACCTTCCTTTCCGGGCAGTCCTCCGCCCACGACAGGCGGGATGCCACTTTCGGTGAAGTTTTCCTGCCCACGACAGGCGGGATGCTACTTTCGGTGAAGTTTTCCGGCCATCGACAGGCGGGATGTTCTTTTGGGCCCTGCATCGGGAGCCGAAATTCGCAAAGTCTCATCGGAGACCGGTTCGGAGGGGCCGCAATTCTCTAAGCGGCCCTGGGCAGGCTGCTCGGGCACCGCACATCGCGTCTCGAGAAATCCTGATGATTTCTCGGACGTATGTGCGCTCCGTTCGGGCGTCGTGCGCCCTCTCTCCGACCCTCGCACCCCTGCCCTGGCCCGCCAAGAGAATTTGCGGACTCCTCAACGGTCTCCTTATGAGACTTTGTTTTTTCGGCTCCATCATGCAGGTCAACATTCTAAGTAAATATGATCAAATGATATACGTTCTTCATATTAATTTGTTCCGGGCTCTTCAGCGTTAGTGGCTCTGGGTTAGAGTACGTCCATGTCTTCGAGGCTTTCGAGGTCTCCGAGGTCTACTTCGTGGATCTCTTTGCGGAACATGAGGTCGTAGAGTACGGGTACGATGAAGAGGGTCATGAGGGTGGCGTAGGCGAGGCCTCCGATGGTTACGAGGGCCATGCCGCGGCCCATGGTGCCGGA
>CAMOYN010000248.1 GCA_946630035.1 uncultured Lachnospiraceae bacterium | reverse complement strand
CTTCCTTATGAATGTACTGCCAGCACAGGCCGTCGCAGTCTTCTTCCTGAACGGTTGCGGTCACCAGAATCTTCACATCTTCCGGAATCAGGTTCAGATCCTTCATGATGCGGGCACCGTAAACGGCAGATGCAATACCACCCTCCTGATCGGAACCGCCCCGGCCGCCGATCTCGGTCTCTGTCTCATATCCCTCATAAGGATCAAATTTCCAGTTTTCCATATTGCCGATGCCGACGGTGTCAATGTGACCGTCGAAGGCAAAGATCCGGGAACCCGTCCCCATGTATCCCAGGCAGTTACCTTCCGGATCGATGATGACCTCATCAAATCCTACCTTCTCCATCTCCTGAGCGATACGCTTGATCACGCCTTCTTCCTCGCAGCTTTCGCTGGGAATCGCAATCATATCCCGCAAAAACTTCACCATATCCGGTTCATACTTTTTCGCTGCTGCTTTAATTGCTTCAAAATCCATAGTGCCCTCCCGAGAAAAACTTCTCCCATGTATACTGAAATTTTGTCTGGTTTCCTAACTCTGTTTCAATTATACATCAGATTTTTCCCTTGTCAATAGGAATATAAAATATTTTTAGGTATACTTACTTCTGGTTTGTTTCTGATTCTGCTGTTACTTATGGTGTCGCCTGTAGTGTCATTTACTCTGCCAGCACGCTCTTGCCTCTCTTCAGGTAACGTCCGTCTCCCCGGCTTCCCAGGAAGGTGTGATCCTTCACGATGACACGGCCCCGCTGCAGCACCAGATCGATGTCCCCCTGAAGTTTCATGCCTTCATAGCAGGTATAATCACTGTCTCCCCGGATGTCCGAGGCCGTAAATACATGCTCTTTTTCCGGATCGATCAGGACCAGATCCGCGTCCGCTCCCGGGAGGAGAGCCCCTTTGCGCGGATACATGCCGTACATCCGGCAGGGACTGGTGCAGCAAAGTTCCACCAGGCGGGGAAGCGAGATTCTTCCTTTCATAAAGCCCTCAGAGAACATAACCATCAGGCGCTCCTGCACCCCCGGCGCTCCGTTGGGACACTTCGTGAAGTCTTCGGCGCCGTACTGTTTCTCGGCCTTTTTCTTTTTAAAATGGAAGGGGCAGTGGTCGGTGGCCACCACATCGATGGTTCCGTCCGCGAGGGCTCCCCAGAGAGCTTCCCGGTCCGCATCCTTCCGGAGCGGCGGAGACATGATGGCCTTCAGGCCCTCCTGCGGATCCTCATACATGGCATCCGTCAGAGTCAGATACTGGGTGCAGGTCTCCACCCCCAGACCTTTCTGATGCTCCGCCCGGGCTTTCCTCACCTCCGCCAGTCCTTCTTTACCGGAGAGATGTACGATATACAGGGGAGCATCCCCGGCCATGGCTGCCAGATGAATCATCCGGTTCACGGCCTCCGCCTCACAGCGGGACGGGCGGCTTAAAGGATGATATTTTGCCTGGGTGCACCCGGACTCTGTATAGTATTTCCGGAGGTACTGGATCACACCGTGATTTTCGCAGTGCACCGCAATGACAATGCCGGCTTCCCGGGCAGCTTTCAGCACCTGGTACAGTTCGTCATCCTGGAGCATATAATCGTAGGTCATATACACCTTAAAGCTGGTGATGCCTTCTTTTTCTGCAATTTCCTTCATTTCCTCCAGGGTCTCCGGCGTTACATGCTGGAAAACGCCGTGAAATCCGTAATCAATCACCGCATTGCCATCGGCCAGCCGGTGATATTCCTTCACCTGATGCCAGAGGCTGCAGTTTTTCGGGCCAAAGGCCATATGATCCACGATGGTGGTGGTCCCGCCGCAGGCTGCCGCCACGGTTCCGGTGTAAAAATCATCGATGGCCCAGGCAAATCCCACATCCAGGTCCATGTGGGTATGCACATCCACGGCCCCCGGCAGGACATATTTTCCGGCGGCATCGATTACCTCTGCCCCGGTCTCATCAAAACCGCCTCCGATGGCGGCGATTTTCTCTCCCTCAATCAGAATATCTCCCCGGAACACCTCCGATGCCGTCGCCAGTGTTCCGTTTTTTATAATCGTCCGCATCCTGTTCTCCTTCCTGTTGCTCTCCGGCCTTATCGCGCAATGGGCGAACGCCAAAAAGAATCTCTTTTTGACGTCCACCCATTTACGGTTATTCGTCCAGTCCTTCCCAGACAATCCGGCGATAACGGCCGGGATCGGTGTCTCCCTCGGTGGAGAAACAGAGGACTTTGGAATCCTTATTCAGTTCCAGTTCTTCTCTCAGTTCCCGGTACTCGTCCTGCTCCATGATCGTGGCAAAGGCCCCGAAGGAGGCGGCGCCGGATTCTCCCGATACCACCTGGGGATCTCCCTTGATGGCATTTCCCAGCATACGCATGCCTCTCCGGGCGACGGAATCCTCCGCAGAGACGAAGCAGGTTACATGATTTTTCAGAATATCCCAGGAAGTGATATTCGGCTCGCCGCAGCAGAGTCCGGCCATAATGGTCTGCATGTCGCCTTCCACGATCCGGGGAGCTCCGTCCCCGGCCACGGCGCCGCGGTACAGGCAGTCGGAAGCCGAGGCCTCCACCACGATGATCTTCGGAGGATTTTCCGGCCAGCGGTTCACGAAATAACCGGTGACGGCACCGGCCAGAGAGCCCACGCCGGCCTGTACAAATACATGGGTGGGGCGCTCGCCGAACTGCTCATTTGCCTCGTCGGCCATGGTTCCGTAGCCCTGCATGATCCAGGACGGGATGTCCTCATAGCCCTCCCAGGCCGTGTCCTGCACGATCACACCGTGGGGCGTCCGCTCCGCTTCGCCGGCCGCCAGGCGCACACATTCATCGTAATTCATCTCTTCGATAGTGACTTCCGCCCCTTCTGCCTCGATGTTCTGCAGGCGCTGCAGGGTGGTGCCCTTCGGCATGCGGATAACCGCCTTCTGTCCCAGGCGCTTTGCCGCCCAGGCCACGCCCCGGCCGTGATTGCCGTCCGTGGCCGAGAAGAAGGTCGCCTGGCCGAATTCCTCCCGCAGCTTCTCGCTGGTCAGCACCTCATAGGGGAGTTCCGCGACATCTCTCCCCGTCTCCTGAGCGATATACCTGGCCATGGCATAGGATCCCCCCAGCACCTTAAAGGCATTCA
>CAMOYN010000247.1 GCA_946630035.1 uncultured Lachnospiraceae bacterium | reverse complement strand
CCCGTCGTCGTCAGCGTCACACCATAGGTCTCCTTCACCGCCTTCTTCAGCTCCGCATAGCAGTGCTGCAGGCCGGCATCCACCTCATCCAGACCATAGGTCCAGATCCCGTTCACCAGGGAATTCTCCCAGTCGTGAAAACCAACTGCCAGTACATTTCCTTCAAAATCAATCAATACGGCTTTGATTCTTGTTGAACCGAATTCGATTCCCAGCGCCGTCTTACCCGCTTTAATCCGCTCCGCTGCCATATCCAACCTCCTTCGATGGCTCCTTACTTACAGGCCAAAGGTCCTGTAAAAATGAGCAAGCTCATTTTTGCAGGACTTTTGGCCCCTGGTATTACATATAGTATTTTGCGAGATCTGCTTCAGTGGTGTCGTCTCCGATGCAGATCAGTTCGGTTCCGGTCAGGCGGGCAAACATCGCGATATCTGCTCTCGTCAGAGTTGTGGAAACTACCGAGTGATGAGCACCGCCCGCATAGCACCAGGCCGCTGTGCCGATCTCGAAGTTCGGTTTGTGGCGATACATGATCCGCGCCACCGGAAGCTTCGGCATCGGGGCCGGCTGCTTCACCAGTTCGATGTCCGCGCAGATAATGCGGAAATGGGTTCCCATATCCACCATGGTCACCTGAATGCCGTCCCCGGTCACACCGTCAAATACCAGACGGGCCGGATCTTCCTTGCCGCCGATCCCCAGTGGATGCACCTGAATCTCCGGTTTCGTAGCCGCAAAGGCCGGCGGAACCTCCAGCATATGAGAAGCCAGTTCCAACTCCTGCCCCTCAGTCAGGTCATAGGTGTAATCCTCGATAAAACCGGTCGCACCGGGCTGACCCTCCGCCATCTTCATCAGAACCGCAGAGAAGGCACTGATCTTATAGTCACCCTCCGGACCAAAACCGATGCCCTTCGCCATCAGATTCTGCGCTGCGATACCCGGCAGCTGCTTCATTCCATGCAGATCCTGGAAGGTATCCGTGAAAGCTCCGATGTGCTTCTTCTCCAGGAACTTATCCAGGGCCACCTCATACTTCGCCTGCTCCCGTACCGCGGCAATGTTATCCGTCGCCATGGTATATTTGCTCTCATACTCCGCCATCTTGGCATCGATCTCTTCCTCGGTGACCGCATCAATAATCTTCACCAGATCACCCAGGGCGTAGTAATTCACTTCCCATCCGTAACGGATCTGACTCTCCACCCGGTCACCGTCCGTCACAGCCACTTCCCGCATGTTATTGCCAAAAGCCGCCACCTTCAGATTCCGGGAGCAGGCAATCGCCTTGCAGACCCGGGCAAAACGGCAGATCTTCTCCAGAACACGCGCATTCTTATAATAACCAGCCGCCACCTCATGGGCAATTCCCATGCGGGCCAGGATAAATCCATACTCCCGGTCACCGTGGGCTGCCTGGTTCAGATTCATGAAATCCATATCGATCGTATCATAAGGAAGCTTCTCATTCGCCTGGGTATGCAGATGCAGCAGAGGTTTCCGCAGCTCCTGCAGGCCTTTGATCCACATCTTCGCCGGAGAGAAGGTATGCATCCAGGTGATCACACCCACACACTCATCATCCACTGAAGCCTTCCGGCAATCCGCAATACAGATCTCCGACGTCTCCACCGTCGGCATCAGAACCACTTCCACGATCCCGGCCAACTTCTCATTCAGGAAATCCACCATCTCACGGCAATCCGCCGCTACCTGCTTCAGGCACTCTTCACCATAGAGATCCTGACTACCCGGTATAAAATACAATTTTTCCATATGTTTTCCTTTCCTCGACGCCGTCTCAGACAACAGCACGTCAATCATCCATATATGATTAAATTCTAACACATAATCCGGGCTTGAGAGTATTCATTTTTGGTTATATTTTTTATATTTTGGCTGTTTTTTACAACCGTGTGCGGGGTGCCGCATGGCACCTTCCGCACCGCACACGTGCGCTTCTTCGTTCCACTACGGTCGGCGCTAAACACTCATCCACTGAATAAGCAGCACCCTCGCAGAGCGTTTATCTCTTTACGAGATAAAACTGTCCGTCAGAATCGTCACCGGATAATTCACACCATCCACCGAAATCTGCGTAATCGACGCATCTCCGCTGTAAATTCCCTCCGTAACATAAGAAAGTTTATCCGGCACCTTTCCCGCCTCCAGCGTCTCCAGAATTGCCCGCACCCGCGGACCATGAAGAGGATTGCATTCCGCAATACAGGAAATCTTTCCCTCCAGAGCATACTGAAGCGCCTCCTTCCGCACACCGTCAAAGGAAATAATCAGAATCTCCCCCTCCTTCAGATTCGCCCCGGCCTTCCTTCCCGCCGCTTCAATCGCTTCCAGCGCTCCCAGAGCCTCATTATCATTCTCACAGTAAATGACATTAATCTCCTCATGCTCCTCCAGCAGCAAAGCCGTCACCTCCCGGCCCTTCGCCTGGGTAAAATCCGCCGGAACCGCCGCCACCAGATCCCATCCATTTTCCTCAACTGCCCGCTCCAGGCCCTTCGTCCGCCCGATCTGCGCCGACGCCCCCAGATTCCCCTGGATATCCACAATATGAAGATCCTCCGGAGGAATATCCTGAAGCTCCGTAAAACGCTTCAGCCAGGCAGCCGCCTTCCGCCCCTCCAGTTCAAAATTCGAACCCACCCAGCAGGTAAACAGATCCTCATCCTCTACATCCACCATCCGGTCCACGATCACCACAGGAATCCCCGCATCCTTCGCCTCCTGCAGCACGGTATCCCATCCCGTCTCCGTCACCGGCGCCAGGACAATATAATCCACCTCCCGCTGAATAAACGTACGAATCGCCGTAATCTGGTTCGACTGCTTCTGCTGCCCATCCTCAAACAGAAGCTTATATCCATTCTCCGCCGTAAACGTCGACCTCATAGACTCCGAATTCGCCGACCTCCAGTCCGACTCCGCCCCCAGCTGCGAAAACCCAACCACAATCTCCCGGCGCTCCGGCACCACCGTCTCCTCCACAACCGACGAACGCACCCCACACCCCGCCAGAAACAACGCAGCCATCAACAGACAAACCCTCCACTTCATATACAAACCTCCCTATCAAGAACGCCTCGGCGTTCTTGCCGCGCCGCGCAAGGTGCGAAGCACCTT
>CAMOYN010000246.1 GCA_946630035.1 uncultured Lachnospiraceae bacterium | reverse complement strand
CAGGGGACGGACCTTTGTCTCCTTCAGAAGGAGACAAAGGTCCGTCCCCTGTCTCCCGTCCCTGATATCCAAAGTCCATCCTCTGTTTCCCCTGACTCCCATCAATATTATAAGGAGGTCTTCTATGAAGAACATCAAAGCACTGGCCATTCTGATGGCCGCCATCACTGCCGGCACTGCCCTTCCCGCTTATGCCGGAGAATTTACCGTCAGCAACACCATCGACGGTGTCACCACGGATGTAACCTACACCAAGGTTCCGGAGAAGGCTGTCAGCCTGGCTGGTTTTTCCACCCAGATGATGCTGGCTCTGGAACTGGGCGACCACATGGTCGGCTATGGCTACATGGATAATGAAATTCCGGAGAAGTACAAAGAGCAGTTCGACAAGCTGACCTGCCTGGCCGAAGGCAATCCTTCCCAGGAAGAGCTGCTGGCCGTGGAGCCGGATTTCCTGACCGGCTGGGCTTCTACCTTCGCCGAGAAGAATTTCCCCATGCAGTTCTGCGCCGACAATGAGATCATGGCCTATGTTCCGCAGGTGGAGTATGCCCCTGCATCCATGGAAAGTGTGTATTCTGACTTCGAGAATCTGGGACAGATTTTCGATGTGACCGACAAAGCCGAAGCAATCGTAACCGACATGAAGAATCGTGTCACTGCCGTTCAGGAAGCGGTAAAAGACAAAGAGCCGGTTTCCGTATTTATCTATGACTCCGGCGAAGACGCTCCCTTCACCGCCAGTGCCGGTCTGCCCACCGATATGATCACCCTGGCCGGCGGCACCAACATTTTTGCCGGCGTGGAATCCAACTGGACCACCGTGGACTGGGAAGATGTCGTGGCCGCAGATCCCGATTTCATCATTATCATGGATTACCTCGCTTCCGATCCCCTGGATGCCAAACAGGAATTCCTGAAGACATCCGATTTCACCAAAGAGCTGTCCGCCGTTGAAAATGATAATATTTTCGTGATCGGCCTTACGGATGTGACCGGCTGCTATGAAAGCGTCGATGCCATTGAAACCATGGCCCAGCATTTCCATCCCGACTGCTTCCAGTAAACCATTCACCGATCCTTTTATCCTTTGCCGGCAAACCAGTTTTTATCGGCAAACCTGTCTTTGTCGGCAATACCTCTTTCATTTCGTATACAATTATGCTTAAAAATGCTAAAAAAACTACGATCACTGCCATCTATCTGCTGATGGCAGTGATTCTTGTCGCGACCATCGTCGCCGCTATCAACATCGGCTCCGTCGATATCAACCCCAGGATCATTTTCCAGATCATACACGGGAAGATTGCCGGGGAGGATCTCACCTCCCGGTTCAGCAAAAGTCAGATCAATATCATCTGGAATCTGCGTCTGCCCAAGGTGCTGGTGGCTGCCTGCACCGGCGCCGGGCTCGCCCTGGCCGGAATCCTGATGCAGGCTCTCACCAAAAACCCGCTGGCAGATCCCTATATTCTGGGCATTTCCTCCGGTGCCTCCACCGGAGCTGTTCTTTCGCTGCTGGCCGGCCCTCTGCCCCTGATCGGGCAGCTCCCCCTGGCCGAAGGCGCCTTTTTCGGCGCTCTTCTGACTTCGGTTCTGGTCTTCGTCATCGGCAGCGACGGCGCCCGGATCAATACAACCAAGATGGTACTGGTGGGTATGTCTCTCTCCGCTCTGTTTGGCGCGTTGACAGAACTCATCATTTTCCTGACACCGGACTCCCGGAAAGTACAGAGCGCCTCCTTCTGGCTGAGCGGCTCCTTCGCCGGCACCGGCTGGGCCGACGTTCCGCTGGCACTGATCATTTCGCTGGCCGGACTCTTGGTGATTCTGCCCCTGCACAGGGAAATGGATGCGCTCCTTATGGGCGAGGATATCGCACGGAATGCCGGCGTAAACACCACCGCCATTAAATGGGTGCTGATTCTGGTGAGCACCTTACTCACCGCCGTCCTGGTATCCATGAGCGGCGTCATCGGTTTCGTCGGCCTGGTGATCCCCCACATTTCCCGAAGCCTCGTCGGAGCAGCCCACCGGCGGCTGATCGTCATTTCCGTCTTCATCGGCTCCGTCTTCATGGTCTGGACCGACGTATTTGCCAGGACCATGGCTGCCCCCAGAGAACTGCCCGTAGGCGTGGTAACCTCCATCTGCGGCGCTCCCGTATTTCTGACTCTGCTGCGCCGAAGCCGTTACTCCTTCAAGAATTGAGGTCATTGCTATGAGCGAAAGTGTCATTTCTGTAAAAAATCTATCCTATGACATCAATGGGATCTCGATTCTGACGGATGTCTCAGCCTCCGTTGAAAGGCGCGAGTTTGTAGGGCTGATCGGCCCCAACGGATCCGGCAAATCCACCCTGCTGAAGAATATCTACCGCCATTTTTCACCGGCAAAAGAGACCATTTATCTGAACGGGAAAGACGTCACCACCATGCGCTCCCGGGAAATCGCCCGGCAAATGGCCATCGTCGCCCAGGAAAACAATCCGGACTTCGATTTTTCCGTGCAGGAAATGGTCATGATGGGCCGCTACGCCCACAAGAAAATCTTCGAAAAAGACAACCCCGACGACTTCCGCGCCGTGGACGCCGCCCTGCGGATCGTCGGCATGGAACACCGCAAAGAACGCAGTTTCCTCAGCCTCTCCGGAGGAGAGAAACAGCGGATCTACCTCGCCATGGCCTTCGCCCAGGAAAGCGAACTGATCATTCTCGACGAACCGACCAATCACCTGGACATCGGCTACCAGCTCTCCATGATGGAAACCCTGCGAAGCTATAAAGACCGCACCATCTTCACCTCCGTCCACGACATGAACCTCGCCGCCTGGTACTGCGACCGCATCATCCTCCTCAATCACGGCCGGGTTGTCGCCCACGGAACCCCCGAAGAAGTACTCACCACCGAACGCATCCGCGACGTCTTCCGGGTAGAAACCAGAATCACCCACCGCGAAACCGACAGCCGCCTCGAGGTATCCTACCTCAACTTCATACCCGGCAAGTAAACAGACCATGGACGACAGGAGGAGACAGGGGGGAGACAGGGGGAGACAGGGGGAGACAGGGGACGGACCTTTGTCTCCTTTTTTGAAGGAGACAAAGGTCCGTCCCCTGTCTCCCCCCCGTCCCCCCCCGTCCCCCC
>CAMOYN010000245.1 GCA_946630035.1 uncultured Lachnospiraceae bacterium | reverse complement strand
ATGATATGAGACTCTTGTATGAAAATGACATCCGGTTCCTGAACCAGTTCTAAGTCGAGGAGGAAAATGATATGAATACAGCGTACTCCTGGTTGAA
This sequence comes from uncultured Lachnospiraceae bacterium, assembly GCA_946630035.1. Lineage (GTDB taxonomy): Bacteria > Bacillota > Clostridia > Lachnospirales > Lachnospiraceae > UBA3305. Next base: position 3,094 of record CAMOYN010000245.1, on the reverse strand, counting down.
AGCCTATGTGCCGGATCTGGATGCGGCCCCGCAGGAATATGCGGATGCCATGACTCTCTCCGGTACCAAGGTGGAGTATTTTGATAAGTTTGATAAGAATCTGGAGAAAATTGTTGTCGGACGCATCGACAAGATCGAAAAACATCCGGATGCGGATAAACTGGTGGTCTGCCAGGTCTGCGTGGGAGAGGAGACGGTGCAGATCGTTACCGGAGCTCCCAATGTAGTGCCGGGAGAAACCGAAGGCGCTCTGGTGGCGGTGGTTCTGGACGGCGGTAAAGTTGCCGGCGGCCATGACGGCGGACCGATGCCGGAGGATGGCGTGAAGATCAAGGCCGGAAAGCTCAGAGGGGTGCCTTCCTGTGGTATGATGTGCTCCATCGAGGAGCTGGGGTCTTCCCGGGATATGTATCCCGAGGCACCGGAAAACGGCATTTACATCTTTGATCCGGCGAGAAACGTGAAGCCGGGGGACGATGCCGTTCATGCGCTGGGCCTGGATGATGTGGTTTTCGAGTATGAGATCACATCCAACCGCGTGGACTGCTACAGTGTTACCGGCATTGCCCGGGAGGCAGCAGCCACCTTTGGCAAGCCCTTCTGCCCTCCTTCTGAGGAAGTGAAGGGAAATGATGAGAAAACGGAAGATTATATCGCCGTGGAGATACAGGATCCGGATCTGTGTGCCAGATACTGTGCCCGTGTGGTAAAGAATATCAAGATCGCTCCCTCTCCCCAGTGGATGCAGCGGAGACTGGCGGCCAGCGGGATCCGTCCGATCAACAACCTGGTAGATATCACCAACTATGTGATGGAAGAGTATGGCCAGCCGATGCATGCCTTTGACCTTTCTACGGTGGCCGGAAATAAGATCATTGTCCGCAGAGCCAAGGAAGGTGAGACCTTCCAGACGCTGGACGGTCAGATGCGTCAGCTGGATTCCGAGATCCTGATGATCAATGACGCCGAGAAGGCCATCGGTATCGCCGGTATCATGGGTGGTGAAAATTCCAAGATCACCGATGACGTAAATACGGTACTGTTTGAGGCTGCCTGCTTCGACGGAACCAACATCCGCCTTTCCGCCAAGAGACTGGGACTTCGCACCGATGCTTCCGGTAAATTCGAGAAGGGTCTGGATCCGAACACCGCAGAGGCGGCGATTAACCGCGCCTGCCATCTCATCGAAGAGCTGGGCTGCGGTGAGGTAGTCGGAGGCATGGTAGACGTATATCCGAGACCGATGGAGGGACATCGTATCCCCTTCCGGCCGGACTGGATCAATAAATTCCTGGGAACCGAGATCCCGGTGGAGACGATGCTTTCCTATTTCCCTCCGCTGGAACTGGTCTATGACGAGAAGACATCGGAGATCGTGACTCCTTCCTGGAGACAGGATCTGGAGCAGGAGGCGGATATCGCAGAGGAAGTAGCCCGTTTCTACGGATATGCCAATATTCCTACGACCCTGCCCCAGGGCGAAGCAACGACCGGTAAGGTATCCTTCAAGCACAGACTGGAAGATACGGCCCGGGAAGTGGCAGAGTTCTGCGGTTTCAGCCAGGCGATGACCTACTCCTTCGAGAGTCCGAAGGTATTTGACAAACTGCTTCTGCCCGAAGATTCTCCCCTGCGTCAGACCGTGACCATCGCGAATCCGCTGGGAGAAGATTTCAGCATCATGCGTACTCTGCCGCTGAACGGTCTGCTGACCTCTCTGGCGACGAACTATAACCGGAGAAACAAAAACGTGGCTCTGTACGAGATCGGAAATATCTATCTGCCGAAGGCTCTGCCGCTGACCGAACTTCCGGATGAGCGGACCCAGTTTACACTGGGCTTCTATGGAGACGGAGACTTCTTTACGATGAAGGGCGTCGTGGAAGAGTACTTCTATAAGATCGGTCTCAGAAACCGGGTAGAATACAATCCGGACACCGACCGTCCTTACCTTCATCCGGGCAGAAAGGCCGATATCGTCTACGAGGGAACTCCCGTGGGATATCTGGGAGAGATTCATCCGGCCGTGGCGGACAGCTATGGACTGGGGGAGCGCACCTACGTGGCTGTGATCGATCTGCCGCAGATTCTGGGAATGGCCAGCTTTGACCGGCACTACCAGGGCATTGCCCGCTTCCCGGCGGTAACCCGGGATCTGAGTATGCTGGTGAAGAAGAGCATTACGGCCGGTGAGATCGAAGCAGCGATCCTTCAGCGGGGCGGCAAGCTTCTGGAAAACTGTCAGCTGTTCGATATCTATGAAGGATCTCAGATTCTTCCCGGATTCAAATCCATGGCGTACAGCCTGACCTTCCGGGCCGCGGATCACACCCTGGAGGAAAAAGAGATTAACTCGGTGATGAATAAGATTCTGAATGCGCTGGAACATATGGGAATTGAACTGCGGAAATAAGAAAAATTCTTTTGATATAATTTCTGGTTGCATTTCATTCTTCCCTATGCTAATATAAAGCGTATGGCTTTAACGTAACTACATGCTGGCGCGATCTGCGCGGCAGTTCAGGAGGATTACAAAAGATGGTTTGGGTTCTTAGACTGTTGAAGTTGGTACTGGTACTGATCTGTGGAGCTCTGATGGTGCTGATCCTGATGCAGGAAGGCAAGAATGCCGGACTGGGAAGCGGAGTGACCGGTGGCTATTCTCAGACATATGTCGGGAAGCACAGAAAAGACACCCCGGAAGGTAAGATGCAGAGATATACCGCCTATCTGGTGGCCGCATTCTTCGTGGTATCTCTGGTACTGAATGTACTGGGAAATTAATCTCCCGAGGGCAGATAACCGTATCGATGATCGATTGAAGAGAAACTCTGCGCGATGTGCAGTCAGAAAAGCTCACGGCTGAGTCCGTGGGCTTTTTCTGACTGTATCGGAAGGAGACAGGAAGACATGGGAAAGGAAAGCATAAAACTGATTGCCAGCAACAAGAAAGCGAGGCATGATTATTTTATTGAACAGACGTATGAGGCCGGTATCTCACTGGCCGGTACCGAAGTGAAGTCTCTTCGCATGGGAAAGTGCAGCCTGAAGGAATCCTTTATCCGGGAGCAGAAGGGGGAACTCTGGATTTACG
>CAMOYN010000244.1 GCA_946630035.1 uncultured Lachnospiraceae bacterium | reverse complement strand
CGCCCTTGCCGGCCACTGCGATCACATATGCCATCCTGATCCCTCCTATCTCTATACAACTTTGCAAGGCAAAACGAATGCATTAGATGATCCTAACATAAATTAGAAATCTCTAATTGTCACATTATTAACAATAGCAGGCGGGGACATTCCCCTGCCTGCTATTCTTTCCTATCCGTCTTATCCTGCCCTGCAAGAATCTACACTTCTCCGGGATATCGGATGTCCTTACACCGGAGTAAATGTAAATCGCTGTCTCAGCCCCGCGATGTCCACATCATAAATGATCGTGCCATCGGGTCTGTCATCTCTGGAAATAGAGGCGTCCTTTTCCTTCAGGAAGGACTTCACATATTCCTCTGTATCTGCCGTCTCTACTTCCTCAAAAAAAACATCCCGCATCTGGTTGTTGGCGCACTCATTAAATATCTCACGCACTAATTCATACTCTCTCATAGAGCCCTCCCATCTATGCGGAATCCGCTGCAAACCCGGCCCTTACGGCAGCGGGGAGAAATCCCCCCACGGGGTATTAGCGTTCTTAAATATCTTAACATTTTCCTTGAATTTAATCAACGAAAAAAACAGCTTCTCCGGCAGAAAAAGCTGTTTTTCGTACATTCTGTCTGTCTAAAAGACTATGACTGTAATCTTTTTATCAGGCACACTTTACAACAACTACATTTTTGACAAGATCCACCGTGCTCAGCTCTCCGTCCACTTCGATCTCTTCCCCGAGAATATCGGTAAGAATCAGTTTTTTATCGCGGAAGGTGATGGTACTTACGAAACGGCACATCAGATTCTCCGGATCCTGTGTGTTCTTATAAGCAGCTGCCAGGCACATAACCTTTCCCCCCTTCTTATCGGTTCTGCAGCATGGCAAATGCTGCACGAAGCTTCAGATTTCCTTCTTTGAAATCCGCCAGGCTGTCTTCGATTTCTGCGGCAATGGATGCCATATCCATGCTGCGCATCGTCTCGGCCAGTTCTGCCAGTTCTTCCGAATGATGCTCATTGTGAGCTACCATATATCCCAGCAGAGCTACTGCTTCTTCTTTCGACGCGGTAGATGCCTCATGATCGTGATGATGATGGTGGTGATGAATATCGTGTCCGTCATGCATAGGTCCGTTCCTCCTTATCTTTAACTGTCCGCAGCCCTGCTCCGGACAATACGATTGGTCTTTTATTGTTATAGCACATCTTTTTATGAAAAGTAACCCCCCGGGGGGTATTCTCCGTCGGCAAAAGGGACATCCTTACAGAGCGTTATGTTCCTTTGGGAGGATCATATAAAGGCTTCTATCTTCCGCATCAGTCCTTCTTCGATCTCGGCATAGGGTTCGATCCGCCGGACGATCTCCCGGTTCATCTGCCATACTTCGTCAAGATACTGGTTTGGTCTGAAAGTCCGCCCCTTTACCTCATAGAACACAGGACATTTCGTGGTAAAATCCGGCATTCCGTAGTACGCCCGGGTGAAATCTTTCCACGGCAGAGACTGATGATTTGTCCCCATGGTTATTTCCAGGGCTTCATCCGTCAATGTGTAGGAAGACTTCGCCATAACCTGACGACACCAGGCATTGGCCGCCACGAGAATCACCGCTTCTGCCAGAATAAACACAGCCACCAGGGGAGCCCCCTTCAGGCCAGGCAGAATATTCAGATAGTCATAAATGAAGTAGAAAGTAACCACCACAAAGGTTGCCATCAGATAGAAAATATTGCGGAACAGCAGCAGTCTCTTCCCGATCCGGTAGGTTTGATTCTTCTTCAAAGTACAGTCCTCCTCTAAAAGCAAGTCGCGCGGAGCGTATATCGGTTCCGGTTACATCATCCCCGGATGCAGCGGATCTTATATACCCCTTCTACCTTTTCCAGGCTGCCAGATTCCGGAAATTCGTCCATATCCGCGATGGCATAACCATAATCTCCCCGCATACTTCCTGTCACATCCTCGCCGACGACCCGGCGGATCGCTTCCAGGGCATCGGTTTTTTTGTAGAAAATACCCAGGCGGACCGCTTTCGCCGGAACCCCTTTATCTACCCGGGGGAAGGTGACGGAATTGATGATATTTCCGTGCTCTATATAGTTGGTCACTTCTTCCACCGCCATGATGGCACAGTTCTCCTCGGATTCCTCGGTAGAGGCACCGAGATGGGGAGTAACCACCGTGTTCTCCATGGCAAGGGTATGAGGATTGGCGAAATCACACATGTACTTACGCACTTTCCCGGCCGAAAGAGCCTGTGCCATATCCGCTTCATTGACCAGCAGATCTCTGGCATAGTTCAGCACGATAACGCCGTCTTTCATTCTGGAGATCGCTTCCGCATTGATCATCTCCCGGGTCGCCGGAAGCAGCGGCACATGGATGGTAATGAAGTCACTAACGGCATAAAGCTCGTCCAGATCTTTGGTCATATGAACATCGTCCAGATCCAGATAGGGATCATAGCCGATCACCGTCATTCCCAGAGCTTCCGCAGCCTTTGCCAGCTTATAGCCGATGGCTCCCAGGCCGATAATTCCCAGCGTCTTGCCGCTGATTTCGGTACCGGCGAACTGTTTTTTCGCCTTTTCCGCTTCCTTAGCCACATTCGGATTATCTTTATTGGCCCGGTCCCACTCTACGCCGCCGATAATATCCCGGGAGGCCAGCAGCATTCCGGCCAGCACCAGCTCCTTTACCGCATTGGCATTCGCACCGGGAGCGTTGAAAACCACAATCCCCTGATCCGCACATTTCTCCAGAGGAATATTATTCACTCCGGCTCCCGCCCGGGCAATTGCCAGAAGACGGTCCGGCAGTTCCATCTCGTGCATGGATGCACTGCGTACCAGTACCACGTCCGCCTCCGCCGGCTCCGTCACAAGACGATAGTCCTCTCCCAGCAGATCGGTACCCTTCGATGAAATATTATTCAAGCAATATACATTTGTCATAACCATGACCTCCTGCCTGCAGCAGCTTTTCACCCTGCAGGATAATCCTTGTATGATAATATATAAGAAGAAAGATTGTTCGTCAATCATTCTTTCAATATAGATTTTATCCGTGCAAAAATATTTAGCATATATATTTTATTTCTTGTGATCTTTTTCATCGTTTTATGTTCTTCCGCCGAATTGACAGTCTTCGTCCCCTGTGATATGATCAGCCTGTAAATTATGAATCCTGGCAAAATATTTTTAT
>CAMOYN010000243.1 GCA_946630035.1 uncultured Lachnospiraceae bacterium | reverse complement strand
GACTCCCCCGGTCCACAGACGGGATATCAGAAAACACAGTCCGCCGCCGGCCATACCACCGGCGAGACCGGCGATCCCCAGAAACAGCCATTCCCATGTCACAAGCCGCAGGATCACCCATCGGCTTGTTCCCAGTGTATAGAGATATTCCCAGAGATCTCTGCGGCTCCAGGTTTTGAGCCCGGCCAGAATCCCCAGAAGCAGGGCGGCTGCGCCGATCCATGTCAGCGTGAAAAAGCTCCCTGCTTCCCGTCCCGCCTCCGCGGCGGCCGGTCCATAGGCATAGCGGTTATAATATAAAGAAGTTTCTTTTCCCGGCTGAACGCTCCCGCCGTCGGCCAGGGACGGATCCCAGGCTCCATTGGTCCGAATCAGAGTAATCTTCCAGGGCGTGGCCGTAATTTCGGCTGCCGCCTCCGGATGAATCAGCGCCGTAGGGAACACGTGAGTCTGACAGATCTCCCAGCGATTCCGATAATCTTCCAGGACACCACACAGAATATAGGTTTTCTTCAGCCGCGCTTCCCCCTGGGTGCCCTCTCCCGTCATCGGTCCGATCCTGAGATTAATCCTGGCTCCCGGTGTGTCAGAAAGCTTCAGTTTCTGCAGAGTACTCTCTTCCAGTACGATCTCCTCCGCATTCTCCGGCCAGTGTCCTGAACGCAGTTTCAGATGTCCGAGATCCACGGCGGTGGCATCTATGACGCCAATACCTTCCCGGTCGCCCTCGATGAAAGAGCCGTGGATTATTCCTGCGGTCTGGATGACACCGGCCGCAAGAACATAACGGTTATTTTTCCAGTAGTCTTCCTGAGTTCCATCCGTATCCGCCAGTTCCCACTGTCCGTGATAATCCCATCGTTTTTCCTGCCGTAACCAGGAATTTGCATTTTGTGCCAGATGAAGTCCTGTGATAAGAGAAATTACGATCCATAGAATCATCAGCTGACTGATAATCCATTTTTTCTCCTTCCTCCAGTTCTTCAGCAGCAGTGTCTGTTCTATATGCATCCCATCACCTACTCCCGCAGGACGCCGTCTTCCATGTGCAGAATCCGATCCGCATGGGAAGCGCTCTCATTATCATGGGTTACCAGGATAATCGTCTGTCCGGTGATTTCTCTGGCGCGCACCAGGGTTTCCATCACTTCCATCCCGGTCCGGTGATCCAGATTGCCCGTGGGCTCATCCGCCAGCAGAATCTCCGGTTTGTGGGCCATAGCCCTGGCGATCGCTGCCCTTTGCTGCTGTCCTCCGGAGAGCTGGCCCGGGTAAAGAGATTTCTTGTCTGCAATCCCGAACTGATACAGGATCTCATCCAGATATTCCAGGTCCGGTTCCTGCCGGTCCAGGTACAGCGGCATGCAGATATTATCCCATACCGTATATTCCGGGAGCAGCTCATATTTCTGAAAGACAATCCCTATGTCATTTCTTCGCAGATAGCAGCGCTCCCGTTCTCTCAAGCTCCCCACATCGGTTCCCTGCAGCAGGTACTCTCCTGCATCCATCTGTTCCAGAGTGGCGATAATCCGCAGCAGGGTAGATTTACCCGAGCCACTGCGCCCCATAATGGCACAGAACTCCCCCCGGTCAACGCTCAGATCCACCCCGCGGAGGGCGGAAACCCGCATACTCCCCGACCCGTAAGCTTTGGTAATGCCGTGCATCTGAATCATGTTCCCTTCCATAACTGACTGCCTCTCCTCATAAATCCATGAATTGCTACATTTCGGTCGTTTCTTCCTTATCCTTCCCCGTCAGATCCGGGAGACGGATCCAGAAGGTTGTCCCTCCGGAATCGGGGCATTCCACCGTGAGAGACCCCCGGTATTTCCGCACGATATCATGGGCCAGACTCAGACCGATCCCGACACTGCCGGCGGCACTTTCTCCCCGCTCTCCCTGGTAAAATCTCTCAAAGATCCTCTCCCGGTCCTTTTCCGGGATTCCTTTGCCCTGATCACTGATCCCGATGTACAGATTCCCTGAATTTCTGTACATCTCAAAGGAAACTTCGGTTCCCTCCGGTGCATAATCGATGGCGTTCTTTCCTATATTATCAATGGCTTCTTTCATCCAGAAGCGATCGCATACGTAAAAGAATTCTTCCGGGTTCCGGGATTCCACCTGGAAACTGAGGACGATGTTTTTTTCTTCCGCCAGTGGACGAATTTCTTCCATACAGCCGGCTACCAGGGCCTGCATATCTTCGCGGCGGAAATGGAATACCACTTTCCCGGAATCCAGCCGGGCCAGGTTCAGGAGCACCCGGATCATCTGCTGGATCCGCAGGGACTGCCGGTAACAAAGGGCCAGATGATCTCTGGCCGCTGCCTCCGGCACGGTCTCCAGCAGCAGATCCAGCTGAAGCAGCACCGCGGTCAGCGGGGTTTTCAGCTGATGAGAAATATTCTCCAGAAACTGTCCCATCTGCACCCGGGTTGTCGCCAGTGCATTCTGCTGTGACTCTATTCCATGACAGACCTTTTCCCAGGAAGAGGTTAGCCGGCGGCCCTCCGCCGTGGTCAGGATTCTCTCCTGGGGAAATCTTCCCTCTTCTCCGGCAGGAACAGAGACTTTCTCTGCCAGGGCAGAATCATCCCGTCCGTACAGATACGCTTCCATCTCTCCTCTTACCGTTTCTATATCCTGTCGGATCTCATCCCTTCCCCGGCGGCTCATCATTCCACAGGCCAGGAGAAGTCCCAGGATGGCGGCACAGCAGGCCCCCTCCGCCAGGGGTGCCACGCCCCTTCCCATCCAGTCATTCTCCATGGTTCCCGCATAGCCGCAGCGACTGAGAATTTCCCTTCCTTTTTCCCGGGTGCTCTCGCCTGCCCGGAAAACGAAGGCGTCCAGCACCGGCTCTTCCACTCCGGCTTCTGCGGCTGCCCCGATACACTCCAGACAGCGGTTCCAGTAAGACTTTCGCATAAACGCACCGGCTCCCAGGATGACGGCGCACATCAGACATCCAGCCAGTATCCATGGCACCAGCCGGAGGCTGATCCCATTTGCCGGAAGATTTCTCCTTTTTTTCTGCCGCTTATTCATAGACCTCATCCACCCTTTTTGTCCAGAAATAGCCAAGTCCACGGCGCGTCTGTATCCCGTCGGCTTCCCCCAGCTTCACCCGCAGCCGGCTGACGGCTACCGTCAGGGTATTGTCTTCCACGGAATGCCCCGTCTTTTCCCAGATCATCTCGGTCAGAGCAG
>CAMOYN010000242.1 GCA_946630035.1 uncultured Lachnospiraceae bacterium | reverse complement strand
GGTGCTTCGCACCTTGCGCGGCGCGGCAAGAACGCCGAGGCGTTCTTGATAAAGAAGATGTTGCTTGTTTAGAAATTGACCCACGTTAGTACCCGGTAAATCGGATTGCTAATGTGGGTTTATTCTATCTGTCAACTCTTGAAAAATAGCGACGATGACAATGTCAGAGAAGAAGAATCTTTCCAACATTATTTCTTCGGTTCACGGTATTCTCGTATATTGTTATTCGTTAAAACTTTACTTTTTTCCTGGATATCCGAATTAAACCTTTACTTTCTATGCCCCGGAAGTTGTAATTGGTAAAGGTTTTCATAGAGGCGTTGCAAATTTTTTTCTGGCCTATATAATGTAAATAGTGTCGGCAGGGAAAAGAGGTGCTTCTATGATCAGGAATATTCTGTTTGATATGGGCGAAGTTCTGATCCGGTTTGACCGGAAATATTTTATTGACCGGCTGGGGGTGGATCCGGGGGATCGGGAGCTCTTGATGAGGGAAGTGTTCCTGGCGCTGGAATGGGCGCAGCTGGACTGGGGGTCGATCACGGATGAGGAGGCGGTGGCTTCTATCTGCCGCCGGGTGCCGGAGCGGCTGCATGAGGTTGTCAGAAAGCTGGTTACTTTGTGGGACCGGCCGATTCTGCCGGTGGAGGGGATGGAGGAACTGGTGAGAGAGCTGAAGGGCAGGGGATTCAGGATCTTTCTTCTCTCGAATGCCAGTGTGCGTCAGCATGATTACTGGCCTCGGGTTCCGGGAGCGGACTGTTTTGAGGACACATTGATCAGTGCGGATGTGAAATGTGTGAAGCCGTTGCCGGAAATCTATGCCATGGCTTTTCGGAAATTCGGGATCCTTCCAGAGGAGAGCCTGTTCATCGATGATTCCGCGGTTAATATTGAAGAGGCCCGCCAGAGCGGGATGCAGGGGATTGTATTTCATGGGGATACGGCGGAATTGCGCAGAAAATTGTGCGAGCTGTCGGTGCTCTAGGAGAAAAGGGAAAACGATAAAACAAATTTTATATGTAGTAGAAAGGAAACAAAAACAATCATGAGTATCTGGATTGTTCTTCTGGTCAGCATGCTGGCCAGTTCTGTAGGTTTTATCATGTATATCTGGTTCTTCTCGGTGGGCTATGGGCTCGCGATTGCCGCCATCGGCCTGACACTGCTGATCGGGTTCTGGAACAGCCTGAAAATGCCGGAGCTTCTGGCCTGTCTGCTGCTGATCGCATATGGTCTGCGTCTGGGAGGTTATCTTTTATTCCGTGAATTAAAAAATGCGGCCTATCGCAAGGTTCTGAACCCTGAGATTGACCGCAGTAAAAAGATGCCCATCACGGCTAAAATGGGGCTGTGGATTGTCTGTGGCATCCTGTATACACTGATGACCTGCCCGCTCTATTTCCGGCTGGCGAACGGTATTCCGGCGGATCCCATGTTAATCCTGGGACTGATCATCATGGTCTGTGGTGTCCTTCTGGAAATCGTGGCGGATGCCCAGAAAGGGGCTGTTAAGAAGAGAAACCCCGGCCGTTTTGTGGATTCCGGAGTTTATCGCCTGGTGCGCTGCCCGAACTATCTGGGAGAGCTGCTCCTCTGGCTGGGGATGCTTCTCACAGGTACCACGGCTCTTCACGGCGCCCTTCAGTGGATCGCTGCCATCGTCGGATTCCTGCTGATCGTATGGGTTATGTTCAGCGGAGCCAGACGCCTGGAACTTCGCCAGGACCGCAACTATGGAAGTGATCCGCAATATCAGAACTACATTCACACGGTACCGATCATTCTTCCCTTTGTGCCGTTATACAGCGTGAAGAAATACAAATTCCTGGTGGCATAAGTCTGGGGCAGGGGTATAGTATGTTCGTCCTGTCCCGGTCTCAGGACACGAGGGGCAGTATATAGGAGACCCACAGCCAGGTGAAGGGCATAACCACAATCATGGCGGGAATCATGTCTGCCACGGGGAACATCTTGACCTTGATCATCCGGAAGCCGGTGACCAGCATGAGGATGCCGCCGCAGGCTTTGAAGTCGGCGATCATCGCCTCTGTGGTCAGCGGGAAGATCAGTCCGGCGCCGAGGAAGAGGGCGAGGAACAGGATGAACTGAGGAACAGCCACGATGGAGACCACGGCGCCCAGGGAGCAGGCAAAAATGAGGGCGGTGAAGAAATCCAGAATCGCCTTCGCGAGAAGGATGCTGTGATCCCCGGTCATGCCGGAGACGATGGAGCCATAGATTCCGGTGCCGCTGGCGCAGAAAAGCACGATGGTGGTGAGCAGAAGTGCCTGGAATTCCGCTTCGCTCATGCCATTTCCGGAGACGTGAATAAAACGGCTGATGAACCGCTGCATGGCGGCACCGGCGTCATTGATCCGGTCTCCCAGATGCAGGGCCAGTCCCAGGGAGGTTCCCACGATCAGCGCCAGTATCACCGCTGGCATATTCTGCATCAGGATAATGGAATTGATTCCCATACCCATGGCGCAGGCTCCGAAGATGAGATTCATATTTTCTTTATAGGCGGCACTCATGCGGTTCCCTAAAATGGCACCGAGGATTCCGCCCAGAAACACAGCAGCAGCGTTTGAAATGACTCCGATCGGCATAGATAGTTTCTCCTTTCGCTCAAACCAGTGAAATCAAGGATTAAATTGTATCGGATATAATAGCGAAAGTCAAGCGTAGAACAGAGGACTCTCCGGCCCGGAATAATGGAAGGATGAGGTGTGAATATGGAGATTACGAGAGCGGCTTCGGGAGAATATGAGAGTGTCCGGGGGTTTTATCATTCCCTGATTGATGCCCTGGAGGGCTCTGAGTATCATCCGAAGTGGCAGAAGGATCTCTATCCGGCGCCAGAGGCACTGCAGTCAGCGATCGAGGCGGGAGAACTTTACACCGGCCGGAGACGCTGGCGCAGAGGGAATTTATGGTCATCCATATGCTGGGGGTGCACAGTGACTTCGCAGGTAAGGGACTGGCGAGAAAAATGGTGCGGTTTGCCGTGGAAGAGGCAAAGAGCCGGGGAATGAAGGCCATTCGCCTGGATGTACTGGAGGGGAATCTGCCTGCAGAGAGGCTGTATGTGAGCGAGGGCTTTGTATACGTAGATACTCTGCAGTTGTTTTATGAGGATACCGGCCGGACGAATTTCAATCTCTGACGCAGGATTCTCGTGACTCTAGTCGTGAGAGGAATGCGCAAATGGAAACTCGT
>CAMOYN010000241.1 GCA_946630035.1 uncultured Lachnospiraceae bacterium | reverse complement strand
GGCAGACCTCCCGGCAGGGGTGGGCCAGGCATCCCTGGCACTGATCCGTCACGGTAACCACATTGTCCGGGCAGCCGTGGCAGGCAAACTTGATAATGTTGATCAGCGGAGGTTGATAATATTTCTCCGGCTTGATACACTCCCTGGCTCCGTGAGAAACCGGTGCGTGTTCCGCCGCCGTACGCAGCGGCAGGCCCATGGCCAGACGCATCCGCTCTTTTACGATAGCGCGCTCCAGAAATACGCTTTCCCGGTAGGTGGACACTTCGCCCGGGATGATCTCATAGGGGATGTCCTCCATTTTCACGAGATCTTCTTCCGACTCATATTCGTAGGATAATCTTGCGATCTCCGCAAATACCCTTTTACGAATGTCATTGACCGATGTATAAACTCCTCTCATCGTTTCCTCCTCTAAGTCCGGTACATACCAGATAATTTCCGTACTTTTTTGTTTTATGATCGTACCCTGTTGCTCTTTCCTTCTTACTCTATATCACGTTCTCTATCGCTTGCTTCCTCACATGTGCGCACAAGAATCGCGAGCGCTTCCTGAACTTCTCGGGATAAATGTTCGGTTCCCGTAATCATAAATGGTGTCGGCCATTGCCAGATCCTCAGGGTTATGTGTGGCAATCAGCAATGTTTTCCCGGCACAGATCCGGCGGATCCATTCGCGCATTTTTCGGGCTGTATCTGCATCCAGTTCTTTGATCGGTTCGTCCATCAATAATATATCGGCGCCGGATGCCAGTGCCCGGCAGATGGATAACCGCTGTTTCATGCCCCCGGAAAGCTCCGAGGGATATTTCTTCCCGGCTCCTGCCAGCCCGGCCTCCGCCAGCCACCGTTCCGCCGCAGAAAGTCCCGCCTCGGCCCGTTGTCGCTCTGCCGCAGAAAGTCTCTCCTTGGCCCGTTGTCGCCCCACCCCAGAGGGCTCCGGGAGCACCAGGGCCAGGTTCTCTTCCGCCGTCAGCCAGGGGAAAAGGCGGGGTTCCTGAAACACATAACCGATCCGGCCGGATACCTTTACCTTCCCCCGATCCGGCAGCTGAAGACCGGCGATGCATCGCAACAGCGTCGTCTTCCCGCAGCCGCTGGGGCCGCTCAGCGCCGCGTGCTCTCCGGCTGCCATCGTCAGATGGCAGTTCTCCAGTACCGGGACATTTCCGTAGGAAACCGATAAATCTTCCACACGGATCATTTTCTATCCTTTCTTTCCGCCGCCTTCAGCAGCTGCGTCACTGCTTTCTCGATCAGAACAGAACACAGGATCACTGCCAGCGTCCAGGCAAATAGCTCTTCCGTCTCCAGATACAGCTTGGATTCGTAGAGCTGCCGCCCGATGGATACGGCCGGGACGGTCAGAACCTCTGCAGCCACACCGGCCTTCCATCCCAGGCCGATGGCATTCCGGCAGGCGGTGAGCAGCCAGGGCATGACCGTCGGCAGATACAATTTGCTCACCCTTTTTGTCAGGGACAGCCGGAATACCTGTGTCACTTCCCACAGTTCCCGGTCGACCCCCTGAATCCCGCTTTCCACGCTGGTCCAGACCACCGGCAGCACCATGATTCCCGCAATGACGGCGGGCAGGATATCCCTGCCGATCCAGAGCAGCGCCAGGATAATGAAGGATGCCACCGGTGTAGCCCGCATCACGGTGCGGAGAGGTTTCGTCAGAATGCCGAGCCAGGGAAGCCAGGATGTCAGCACCCCCAGTATCACGCCCAGCAGGATCGCCGCGGCAACACCGGCGGCGATGCGCAACAGACTTACTCCCAGTGTCATCCAAAAGGTCCCACTGCCTGCCAAGCCTAAAAGGCACTTCCCCACTGCGAAAGGGGACGGCAACAGCAGCGCTTTCCCGATCCACGCGGCGGCGGCTGTCCACAAGCCCAGCCAGAACACTAGCGTCAGAATGTATCTCCCGATCCTTTTCATATCCTTGTTATTTCTGATAGTAGAAATCGTCTCCCGGAAGGGCGCCTCCGATGGACTCCGGGGCCAGCTCCTGAAGAATGCCCAGATAGGACGACATTTCCGCCTTCATGTCCTCTCCCGTGACGAAGCAGACACCGCAGCCGGGAATGGCTTTCAGGGCCACCGGAGCCTTGTCGAAGATCCCGGCCTCGGCGATCATTTCCGAAGCGGATTCCGGTTCCTCTTCCAGATAGGTGACGGATTCACTGTACTCCGCCAGGAAGGTGTCCAAGGCCTCCTTATGCTCCTCGGCAAATTTCGTTCGGACGGCGGCACAGCCCAGCACCATCGGCTGGCCGGAAGCCTCCTGCCAGAGCTCCCCGAGATCCAGAGCCACCGCAATGTTCTCATTCTGGCTCATGGCAATGGTGACCATCGGTTCCGGCAGCACTGCCAGTTCGACTTCGCCGGCTGCCAGGGCAGTACGCAGATCCGCCGGCTGAGCGTAGGTGTTGTCGATGGTTACATTCTCTCCCGGCGTCAGGCCGCCGGACTGACAAATATAATTCGCAATAAAGGTGGGATTCTGCGCCGGTGCGTAGACGGTCTTTCCTTCCAGATCCTTCACCGATTCCACCGGATCTCCCCCCGCCTGAAGCAGGTACATGTTGTCCCGGACCACCTCGGCCGCCACCTGGACACCGCCCTCGGTCTTCGAATACAGAGTAGCCGCCAGATTGGTGGGAATCACAGCGATATCCACACTGCCGCTGACCATGGCCGCTGCTGCATTGCTGGCGTCCGACTCCACCGTGATCTCATAGCTCTGGGCGGACTCCCCCGCCTGATTGTCATGACTCAGCTTCGCCATGCCGAATCCCGTGGGGCCGTTCATCACCATCACCCGCACGACATCCGCGGAAGCCTCCGATTTCCCTGTCACAGTCTCCGATGCTTCCGTCAAAGCCTCCGATTCCGCCGCCGCAGTCTCCGGTGCTTCTGCCAGGACTCCTGTCGTCCCGCTCATCGCAAGCCCCAGAGACAGACACAAAGCTGCGATACAATTACCTGCCTTTTTCCTGTTATTCATAAAAAACTCCTCTTTCTTTCAGACTCGCCTTGAGTCCCGGTCATTCACCGGGATGCGCCCGGTTTTCTTTATTATACTCTATTTGCCGGGATGTTAGCAAGGGCAAATCACAGTGTTACACCATTCCTGCTCTCCTTTCAGACATAGCCTTTCGCCCCTTTTTCCGTCCCCTGTATCAAGAACGCCTCGGCGTTCTTGCCGCGCCGCGCAAGGTGCGAAGCACCTTC
>CAMOYN010000240.1 GCA_946630035.1 uncultured Lachnospiraceae bacterium | reverse complement strand
AGGGGACGGACGTGTGTCTCCCTTTTGGGAGACACACGTCCGTCCCCTGTCTCCTCCCTGTCTCCTCAGAACCGTCCCCTGTCTCTTTGTATGCAATGAGTCAAAAAGAACCGTCCCTTCTGACTCATCCGATATTTTTCTTATAAATAATGTTTAGTCCTTTGAGCAGCAGGTTGTCATCGTAGATGATGTTGCGCTTGCAGAGTGGTACGATGAAGCGGGCGAGGCCTCCGGTGGCGATGACGGTGGCGGGTTCGCCGAGTTCTGCTTCCATCCGGTCCAGCATGCCGTCGATGAGGCAGGCGTTTCCGAGGACGGAGCCGCTCTTCATGCACTCGATGGTGTTGGTTCCGATGGCTTTTTTCGGGGCTTCGAAGCTGATGTGGGGGAGCTGGGAGGCTTTGCTGGAGAGGGAGTCCAGGGCCACTCTGGCTCCGGGGATGATGACGCCTCCGAGGTAGGTGCCTTTTTTATCGACGGCGGAGATGGTGGTGGCGGTGCCCATGTCGATGATCAGCAGGGGGGTGGGATACTCGGCGATACCGGCGACGGCATCTACCACCAGATCCGAACCCAGCTGGGCGGGATTTTCGATCTTGATGTTCAGGCCGGTTTTTACGCCGGGGCCGACCACCAGGGGATCTTTCCCCAGAAGCTTATTCAGGGCGCTTTTCACTGTGGCGGTGACGGGGGGAACTACGGAAGAAATGATGCTCCCTTCGCAGTCCTCTGCGTCCAGGTGATGTATCTCCAGAATCGTTTTTATCATTACGGCGTATTCCAGATCGGTCTTTCCGGAATCCGTCGAAATTCTCTCCACAAATAAGGGGGTGTCGTCGCGGATTACGCCGACGACGATATTGGTATTTCCGATATCAATGGCTAAAATCATTTTCTTCTCCTTTTTGCAATCTTGCGGAGCAAATCCTCCGCGTTGCCTGACAGTAGATCTGGCATCACAATATCTCGTGTTTTACTGGACAGAAAACACAGGCTATGCTATAGTTGACAGGTAACGTATCTTTTCGGCCTATAACAGTTATGCCTCGTTTTCGAGGTCGGAGGATCTCGAACGATTCAGCATATGATAGAATAGCCTTGCAGAGGGCGTTCGGCCGATTATCAGTATGATAGCATAAAGGGTTGTGCTTGTCCAGTTTACAATATCTGCCATTGGATACAAAAACGCCGAGTCGTTCTTGATTCTCTGACGCAGGATACAAACACGAAAGGACATATATATGTTAAAAGGGAAGCATATTATACTTGGAGTCAGCAGCAGCATCGCCTGCTACAAGAGCGCATTTCTGGCCCGGGAGCTGGCAAAACAGGGCGCTGAAGTGCAGGTGATTATGACACAGAATGCGACCAATTTTGTGACGCCGCTTACATTTGAACAGCTGACAAAGCGCCACTGCATCGTGGATACCTTTGAGCGTGTCCCGGAAATCCGGGTGGAGCATGTGTCCCTCGCGGACTGGGCGGATGTCTTTGTGGTGGCTCCGGCGGATGCCAATGTGATCGCGAAGTTCGCCCATGGAATCGCGGACGATATGCTTTCTACTACGATGCTGGCCTGTGACTGTGAGAAAATCATTGCTCCGGCGATGAACACCCGCATGTATGAGAATCCGGCCACCCAGTACAATCTGGCTGTGCTGAAGACCCGGGGCTTCCGGATCCTGGAGCCGACGTCGGGAGAACTGGCCTGCGGTGCGGTCGGCAAGGGCAAGATGGAAGAACCGGATGTGATCATGGAATATGTGGATCATATCATCGGATCGAAGAAGGATCTCAAGGGTAAGAAAATTCTGGTTACCGCCGGTCCGACCCAGGAAGCCATGGACCCGGTACGTTATATCACAAATCATTCCACCGGAAAGATGGGATATGCCATCGGAAAAGCGGCGGCAGCCCGGGGAGCCGATGTGGTGATCGTCAGCGGCCCGGCCGAAGCGAAGAAACCTAGCTTTGTCCGCCGGATCGATGTGCGTTCCGCCCAGGATATGTATGATGCGGTGATGTCGGAGGCAGAGGATACCGACATCTTCATCATGGCGGCGGCCGTGGCAGACTACCGTCCTGCGGTTGTGGCCGATGAGAAGATCAAGAAGAAAGAGGGGGATTCCACCCTGGAGCTCACCCGGACGAAGGACATCCTGGGAACCCTGGGTGCAGATAAGAAGGATGGCTGGTTCCTCTGCGGATTTTCCATGGAGACCGAACATATGCTGGAGAATTCCCGCGGCAAGCTGGCCCGGAAGCATCTGGATATGATCATAGCCAACAACCTGAAAGTGGCCGGCGCCGGTTTCGGAACGGATACCAATATCGTCACCATCATTACCCCGGATACGGAAGAGGAGCTCCCGATCCTGTCCAAGGACGAAGTGGCTGACCGGATTCTGGATGCCATTCTGAAGCGCATGAACCCCACGTGATGACGTAGCCTGGAACGAATGGATCCCACGGGATGATGTATGGTGGGAGATGACCCGACCGTCATAACAGCCATAACAGATTAAAACTACTTTATTATATATACAGGAGTACCATTTTTATGCCAACATTAGCAGAAGAAATAAATAAGCGGCGTACCTTCGCCATTATTTCCCACCCCGATGCCGGAAAAACCACCCTGACAGAGAAATTCCTTCTCTACGGCGGTGCGATCAATCTGGCGGGCTCGGTCAAGGGAAGGAAAACGGCCAGGCACGCCGTATCCGACTGGATGGAGATCGAGAAGGAGAGAGGTATCTCGGTTACTTCTTCCGTGCTTCAGTTCCAGTACAACAACATGTGCATCAACATTCTGGATACCCCTGGTCACCAGGATTTCTCGGAGGATACCTACCGGACTCTGATGGCAGCCGACTCGGCGGTCATGGTGATCGACGGATCCAAGGGTGTGGAGGCTCAGACCATCAAGCTGTTCAAGGTCTGTGTCATGCGGCACATTCCCATTTTTACGTTCATAAATAAAATGGACCGGGAGGCCAGAGATCCCTTCGATCTGATCGATGACATTGAAAATGTGCTGGGAATCGCTACCTGTCCGGTGAACTGGCCCATCGGCTCCGGGAAGAATTTCAAAGGAGTTTATGACCGCAATACCCATCATATCGCTGCTTTCAAGGCAGAAGGAGCCGGTCAGAGAGAAATCGAGACCCGGGAAGTTGACATCGACAGCGCGGAAGCGGCGGAAGTGATCGGCTCCCTGAATCTGGACCAGCTTCGGGAAGACGTGGAGCTTCTCGATGGCGCCGGCCAGGAACTGGA
>CAMOYN010000239.1 GCA_946630035.1 uncultured Lachnospiraceae bacterium | reverse complement strand
ATCTGCAAGGATATGAAATGGAAAGCTTCCACCAGATACGGTGAGCTGGACATCACCATCAATCTCTCCAAACCGGAGAAGGATCCGAAAGCCATTGCCGCTGCCCTGACACAGAAGCAGACCTCCTACCCGAAATGTCTCCTGTGCCGCGAAAACGAAGGCTATGCCGGCCGTCTCAATCATCCGGCCCGCCAGAACCTCCGCCTGATTCCCCTGACCCTGGCGGGAGAGCCCTGGTTCATGCAGTATTCCCCCTATGTCTACTATAATGAACACTGTATCGTACTCTCCGCTGAGCACCGGCCCATGAAGATCGACGCGGTCACTTTCCGCCGGCTGATGGAATTTGTTACGATGTTCCCTCATTACACCATCGGGTCCAACGCGGATCTCCCCATCGTGGGCGGCTCCATTCTGACTCACGAGCACTATCAGGGCGGACACTACACCTTTGCCATGGCCAAAGCCCCCCTGCGCACGACAGTAACCTTTGATGGTTTCGAGGATATCACCGCCGGCATCGTAGACTGGCCCATGTCCGTCATCCGCCTGGATGGCAGCGATCCGGAACGCATCATCGCACTGGCAGAAAAGATCCTCACGGCCTGGCGCGGATACAGCGACGAGACCGCCGGCATTTTGGCACACAGCGGCGATACTCCCCACAATACCATCACTCCCATCGCCCGCCGCCGCGACGGACTCTACGAGCTGGATCTGGTACTGCGCAACAACCGCACCACCGACGAATATCCCCTGGGGATCTTCCATCCCCACGCAGAACTGCATCATATCAAAAAGGAAAACATCGGGCTGATCGAAGTCATGGGACTGGCCGTCCTCCCCGCCCGCCTGAAAAAAGAAATGGAAGAACTGAAACAGGCAATCCGGGAAGACAGAGATATCCGGGAAATACCGGAACTCGCACAACACGCAGACTGGGCCGAGGAACTGAAGGCAAAATATAAAGATACCCTGACCAACAATTTAGATTCCGTCATCGAACGGGAAATCGGAAACGTCTTCTCCCAGGTACTGGAACACTGCGGCGTCTTCAAAGATACCGCGGCCGGAAACCGGCAGTTCACCACCTTCATCGAACACGTCAACCACATGTAGCTCCGTCACCGGGGACCTGTCCCCGGTGGCTTTCAGTCTCTGGCGGATCGCAGCCGCGCAATAAGGAAGGTGCTTCGCACCTTGCGCGGCGCGGCAAGAACGCCGAGGCGTTCTTGATTGGTTTACAGGACTTTCTGTCCGTTTACTTTCAGGGAAAAGGTTGCGCCGAATACCCGGGCTGCATGGGAGCACATCGTCATACGGCCGAGAAATATGTCAAAGTATTCATACATGGTGCAGATGCCTTCATCGACCGTCAGATAAAGGGTGATTTTCTTCTCTTCCGAACTGCATTTGAGCCTGTTGGCTGTTACAGCATAATTTACACGGTCATGTATATCAAAGAGGATCGGATCCTTTTCCCGCACCCGGCTTCTTCTCACATCCGACTTGTCCGCTATGATGATCGCGGCTGCCACGGGATCCGCCGCCACCCCATCGGATTCATCATGATTCGCAATGGCGGACACGATGCGAACCCGGTCCGAAAGGGACAGATCCGTCTCCTTCAGTATCTCATTCGCCAGCAGTGCACCATATTCGGCATGGTGATGCCGGTTGATGGAGTTTCCTATATCGTGCATAAACCCCGCTATTTTCGCCAGCTCAATTTCTTCTGGAGCATATCCGAAGGCTTCCAGGATCTCGGCCGCCTTCGCCGCGACCAGTTTGGTGTGTACCGTGGAGTGATCCGTATAACCCAATGCGTCGAGGATTGCCGTGCCTCTTGCATAATATTCCAGTATCTCTTCATGACGAACGATATCTTCATATTTCATAGATTCCCCTCCCGACAAAGCTGAATAAATGTATAACTTTCGCGTGCTTTTTTCTATTATCTATTATACAATGTAGGGAATAGATAATAAAGGAGTTTTCATATGAAACCTTTATCCGAGCGCACAGCAACTTTTACCGACTCCGTGATCCGCCGGATGACGCGGATTTCCGCCCGGTATGACGCAATTAATCTCTCCCAGGGATTTCCGGATTTTACGCCTCCCCAGGCGATCATGGACCGGCTGGCCGAGGTGGCACATCAGGATTTTCATCAGTATTCCATTACCTGGGGAGCCAGGAACACCAGAGAAGCACTGGCAGCGAAACAGTCTGTGCAGATGGGTTTTGATATCGACCCGGAGGAGGAAGTGGTTATTACCTGCGGCGGGACGGAGGCCATGATGGCGGCCATGATGACGGTGGTCAATCCCGGGGACCGTGTCGCAGTCTTTTCCCCTTTCTATGAGAATTATGGAGCCGATGCGATCCTCTCCGGGGCCGAACCGGTCTATATTCCTCTGGTGCCGCCGGAATATCATTTTGATCCGGATGTTCTGGAGGATGCCTTCCGAAAGGGAGCGAAGGCACTGGTTCTCTGCAATCCCTCCAACCCCAGCGGCAAGGTATATACCCTCCGGGAGCTGGAAATCATTTCGGAGATCGTCCGGCGGTATGATGCCTATGTGATCACGGACGAAGTCTATGAGCATATCGTCTATAAACCTTACCGTCACATATACATTTCTTCCCTTCCGGGAATGCGGGAGAGAACGATCAACACCGGTTCTCTCTCCAAGACTTATTCCATCACCGGCTGGCGCCTTGGCTATACGATTGCGCCCGCTGAGATCACGGATCGCATCCGTAAGGTGCACGATTTTCTTACCGTAGGGGCTGCCGCACCTCTGCAGGAAGCCATCGTCACCGGCCTGCGTTTCGACCAGTCCTATTATGATGAATTGCTGGCGGTCTATACCGGAAAAAGAGATCTGTTCTGCTCCGGGCTGGATGAAATCGGTCTGACCCATAATGTGCCTCAGGGAGCCTACTATGTCATGATGGATATCAGCGAGTTTGGCGTTTCGGATGATCTGGCATTCTGCGAATGGCTGGCAAAGGAAGTGGGAGTCGGTGCTGTTCCGGGATCCAGCTTCTTCAAAGAACCGGTAAACAACTATATCCGGTTCCATTTTGCGAAGAAAGACGAGACGTTGAAGGCGGCACTGGAACGCCTGTCTCATATCCGGGAGAAAGCACACCACTAATGGGACAGGGGGACGTTCGCTCTGTCCCAGTTGTCTGACAACTGGGACACGGCGAACGTCCCCCTGTCCCAATTTATCAAGAACGCCTCGGCGTTCTTGCCGCGCCGCGCAAGGTGCGAAGCACCTT
>CAMOYN010000238.1 GCA_946630035.1 uncultured Lachnospiraceae bacterium | reverse complement strand
GGAAGGTGCTTCGCACCTTGTGCGGCGCGGCAAGAACGCCGAGGCGTTCTTGATTCTGGTGATGCCGGAATTGACAGAATGGTTTGTCTCATGTACAATGTTACACAACTTATGGACCACAGGAGATGACAAAAATGGAACAATACAAACAGGAATTTATTGAATTTATGGTGGACTGCCAGGTTCTCAAATTCGGTGACTTTGTCACGAAGAGCGGCCGCAGTACTCCCTTCTTTATTAATACCGGTTTTTATCGTACCGGTTCTCAGCTGAGAAAGTTGGGCGGTTTCTATGCCAAGGCCATTGCGGACACCTATGGTACGGATTTTGATGTGCTGTTCGGCCCGGCCTATAAGGGCATCCCCCTTTCTGTGACGACAGCTGTAGCCCTGAGCAGTGAATACGGGGTGGATGTCCGCTACTGTTCCAACCGGAAGGAAGTAAAGGATCACGGAGATAAGGGAATCCTGCTGGGAGGCCCCGTGGGCGATGGCGACCGTGTCGTGATTATCGAAGACGTTACCACGGCGGGAACTTCCATCGGAGAGACGATGCCCATCCTGAAGGCCCAGGGCCAGGTGGATGTGAAAGGCCTGGTGGTATCCGTGGACCGGATGGAACGGGGAAAGGGCGAGAAGAGCGCCCTGACGGAGATCCGGGAGACCTACGGGATCGAGACCTGTGCCATCGTCACCATGGCGGACGTGATCGAGCATCTCTATAACCGGCCTTACAAGGGAAAGATCTGGATCGACGATGCTCTGAAAGAGGCGATCGACCGTTATTATGAAAAATACGGTGTCAGATAACGGAGACGGAAAACCGCTATGTCAAGAGTGAAATGGAAACGGACTCGGGACGGAATCGAGTTCATCGAGAAGAAAACGATCTCAGAGCGGATGAGAGACATCACTTTCATGCAGATGGCCATGTTTCTTTTCTGGATGCAGGTGGCGATCGCGGTTCTGGCGATTCTCTGGTCGGTTCTTACCGGAGGCAATGCTCCCTGGGGAGTAGGCCTTCTTGGGTATCTGAACATTATCCTGGGAATCGGCGGCATTGCCGTCACGGCCTATGGCCATTTTGTCGTCGGTGCGGAGAGCAAGACCGACTGGAAGATGGGCATACTGCTGAATTTTATCTCGATTATGGTAATGATTACATTTTTCCTCATGGGATTAATAATAGAGGGGTAATATATGAAGAAAATCGGTATCATCGGCGGCGGCCAGCTGGGTAAGATGATGATTCTGGACGGCAAGCGGCTGGATACACAGTTTGCGATTCTGGATCCCACCGAGCACTGCCCGGCCCACAGTATCGCGGACAGCCATGTGGTGGCGGACTTTGACGATGTGGATGCCATCATCCGCATGGCACAGGATGTGGACGTTGTCACCTACGAGTTTGAGCATATCAGCGTGGAAGCTCTCCGGCGGCTGGAATCCGAAGGACATAAGGTGTATCCTTCGGCCCAGACCCTCTCCCGGATCCAGAACAAACTGGTGCAGAAACAGTGGCTGGCAAAGCATCAGATTGCCGTGCCGGATTTTGTGGAGATCGCGGGGATGGAGGATATACGAAAAGCCGGGGAATCCTTTGGCTATCCTCTGATGCTGAAAACCTGTACCGGCGGATATGACGGCAAGGGAAATGCCCTGGTAGAGACGGAAGCTTTCGTCGAAGCGGCGTATCAGGCCCTGGGGGCCGGTTCCCTTCCGCTGATGGCAGAGCGCCTGATTGATTTTGAAAAAGAGGTGTCCATCCTGGCATGCCGCAGTGAAAACGGTGAGATGGCCGTCTTCCCGGTGGCGGAAAATGTACACAAGAACAGTATTCTGGATGAAACCACGGTGCCGGCCGTGATTTCCGATGCTTCCGCAAAGGAGGCCATGGAAGTGGCAAAAGCCTGCCTTCAGGCCTTCGATGCCTGCGGGATGCTCTGCATCGAATTGTTCGTAACCCGGGAAGGTCACATTCTGGTAAATGAACTGGCACCAAGACCCCACAATTCCGGTCACTATACGATCGAAGGATGTTACACCTCCCAGTACGAAAATCATGTGAGGGCCATCCTGGGCATGCCTCTGGGAAATCCTTCTCTGATCCGGCCCACCGCCATGAAGAATATCATCGGTGAGAGGAACGGTCTGGCAGAAGTCAAGGGCCTGGAAGAGGCGTATCGCCAGCCGAATGTGAAGATTCATATCTATGGGAAAGAACAGGTGAAAGTGGGAAGAAAGATGGGGCATATCACGGCAACCGGAGAGACGCTGGAGGAAGCTCTGGCAGAGGTCCGCGCCGCCCACGAAGCCCTTTCCATCTAGTATCCATCGTGGACAATAAACGATACGGAATGTTTTGAAGGAGGAATATATGAAACCTGTAGTAGGTATTGTGATGGGTAGTGATTCCGATCTCCCTGTAATGGCAAAAGCCGGGAAGATGCTGGATGATCTGCAGGTTCCCTATGAGATGACCATTGTTTCCGCCCACCGGACACCGGACCGGCTGACGGAATATGCAAAAAACGCAGCCGGAAGAGGAATCCGGGTGATTATCGCCGGAGCCGGCGGTGCCGCGCATCTGCCCGGTATGGTGGCAGCACAGACGGTACTTCCCGTGATCGGAGTTCCGGTACAGACAAAAGCACTGGGAGGAATCGACTCCCTGTATTCCATCGTTCAGATGCCTCCGGGAATTCCGGTGGCCACCGTGGCGATCAACGGTGCTCTCAATGCCGGACTTCTGGCGGCTAAGATCCTGGCCGTCACCGATGAAGCTCTCACAGAGCGGGTGGCTGCCTATGCCGAAGGTCTCAGGGAGATGGTGGAATCGAAAGCGGAAAAACTGGAAACCGTGGGTTATGAGAAATACCTGTCGGAGATGTAAGAACGAAAAGAAGAAATCTTTTAACGGCCTCCTGCCGGTTCGGCAGAGAAATGGAGTACGATTATGGCATTAAATTACAAAGAAGCCGGTGTGGATATTGAAGCCGGATACCGTTCCGTGGAGTTGATGAAAAAGCATGTAGCTGCCACGATGCGCCCAGAGGTTCTGGGAAACATCGGCGGTTTTTCCGGTGCTTTTGATATCAGTGCTTTTAAAGATATGGAAGAGCCGACTCTTTTGTCCGGAACCGACGGCGTCGGAACCAAACTCAAAATTGCGTTCATGATGAACCGCCATGACACCATCGGCATCGACTGTGTGGCCATGTGTGTCAATGACGTTGCCTGTGCCGGAGGAGAACCTCTGTTTTTCCTGGATTACATCGCCTGCGGAAAGAATGAACCCGAGAAAATCGCCGAGATCGTTTCCGGTGTAGCGGAAGGCTGCCGTCAGGCAGGCGCTGCTCTGATCGGCGGCGAGACGGCGGAGATGCCGGGATTCTACCCCGTGGATGAGTACGACC
>CAMOYN010000237.1 GCA_946630035.1 uncultured Lachnospiraceae bacterium | reverse complement strand
CTTGATTTTTACAAGATAAAGGCTACGATGAAGTTGTAGGCGGCGCAGATGATGACGCTGATGGGAACGGCTACCATGAGAAGCCGGTTGAACATGCTGCCGCGTTCTTCCTCATTGCTCATGGAACCCAGGATCAGGGATCCGCCGGAGGAGAAGGGACTGATGGCGCTGGACTGGGCTCCCAGTACGGTGCAGGCGAAAAGTGCTGCTGCGTTCAGCCCGGTAGAGGCTGCAATTCCGGGGATGAGGGGGAACAGGGCCGGAGCTACTACGCCGGTGGTGGAACTGAAGAAGCTCATGAAAGCGCCGACGATGCTGAAGGCGATGGGAACCAGTGGTGCGGGAACGTTGCTTCCGATCCAGGTGGAGAGGGCCTCAATGGTTCCTGCTTCTACAGCGACGGCGATCAGCATACCGGCACCGGCGATCATGATAATCGTATTCCACGGGATCTTAGCAATGGCATCCCTCTGAGGGGCCAGATTCATCAGAAATGCGATCACGGCGAAGCAGATGGCTACCAGACCGACATCGATCTTACTGCTGACAAAGGCGATGACGGCATTTCCTCCGGCGAAAAGTTTCAGCAGAGGGAAAATGAGTACAACGATCATCATGATGATCATCAGAGTCAGGGTCTGTTTCTGCTTTGTGTCGAAGGCTTCCGGTTTTTTGAAGGTGACGCCTTTACCGATATTGCGGTTCTCCTTGAAACAGAAACGGAAAATCGAAATCAGAACCAGGGAGAAGAGCACAGCAAACAGGAAGATCTGCATTTCCATTCCGAAAGTGTCGGGGGCGGAGAGCTCCGGCGCCGCCTCATAAGCAGTGTCCGCCAGTCCCCGGAAAATAACGCCCAGATTGGACGTCGGGAAATTTCCGCCCGCGAGAGCTCCGCAGTTAATTGCGACGGCCCCTGTGAGCTTGTCCATCCGGGATTCCTCGCAGATCACCATGGTGATAGGAGCAAGGAAGGCGAGAACCGTGAAGAAAGTGGCGCCCATAATGGAAAGCACTACGGCAACGGCAAACAGTGCGTAGGGCAGCAGGCCCGGAAAAGAGCGGCAGGCATACAGCAAGGCACTGGACATTTTCTCAAGAGTGCCGTTGATGGCGGCCACATTATAAAATAAGGAAACGGAGAGGATGACGAACATGGTGCTGGTGGGCCAGAATGCAATGATTTCCTTCGGCTTCAGGCCCATGGCAAAACATCCGATGGCATAGGCGAATACAATACAGAAAAAACCGGTGTTGATTTTGGTTTTATATCCGAGAAAAATGGCGACGGCGATCGAGAGAACGATAACAAGACTTAACATAAGGATTCTCCTCTTCTGTGCTGAAATATGCTTTGCTTAGTCAATGCCCAGCAGGCGGCAGGGCAGTTCCTTGGTCATATAATCGATCTGCTCCAGCGGAATTCCGTGATCCGCCAGATACTGCATATATTCCTCCATAGCCAGTTCCCAGTGGGGATTTTCGGTCTGGCCTCCGTCCGTAGCAACCATTACATTTTTATAACCGACGGTTTGGATGATCTCCAGATTGTCCGGCAGATTGCTCTTATATTTTCCACCGCCCATGTTCTGGGCATAGCAGCGTTCCAGAATCACATCGTAATCCTTCACCAGGCGGATCTGGTCTTCGACGCTCATGTTTACGACCCACCATTCCGGGTGTGTGATGACGATCTTTTTCACACCGGCATCCCGGGCAGCTTCCACAATCACAAAGGCTTCTTCCGGAGAGACATGAGCGGTTCCCAGGGTCACATCGTAATCCCTTACCAGATGAAATACATCCGTAAGCTCGGGAATCACTTTCCCGTCGCGAACCAGCTCAATTCCTCCGGAAGGATCCTGCCCCATGGCTTCGAGATGGCGTCTGGCGGACTGGGTCGGAAGCCAGATAACCTTGGCACCCAGTTTCAAGCCCTTCTCCACAGCCTCCGGGTTAACCCCGCCGATGACTTTGTTCATGACAACTCCGCCGTACATGGTAAAGCCGGTATTGTCCCCATAAACCTTGCGGATGTACTCATTGGTGAGCGCTGCGCGGTTTACGGTGAAGCCCAGATGTGTCTTGATGACGATGGCTTTCGCTCCCACGCGGACAGCGGCCTCCGCCAGCTCAAAATCAGTATAGGCCCTAAGACGAAGGTCCGGGTTGGTGTGGACGTGCATGTCACAGACGCCCTTCATAGATACTCTCGGCATAATTTCTCCTCCTGATGGAATTCAGCTCAGTGGCTGTGATTTGGTTTGCAAGATACATAATAACGCATCGGATATTCTGTTAGATACCATATGGGATATCTCATTCACTGTCATCATTATATAGAGAAAATGCTATCGCCGAAACGGATAATATGATATAGTAGATATCGGAAAAACCGATGACAAAGCTCCGGATGCTATGGGGGATTAGTGGAATGGAAGTAAAAGAATTAAACTATCTGATAGCAATTGCAGAAGAGAGAAGCATATCCAAAGCTTCCGAAAGACTGTTTATGGCCCAGTCCAGTCTGAGCCAGTTTCTGAGCACACTGGAGAGCGAGGTGGGAACAAAACTATTTGTCCGGACATCGACGGGAGTCCGTCCCACGGAAGCCGGCCGCTTGATGATCGATTATGCGCGGCGCGGTATTTCCGCCTACCACGAGGTCAGAGACCAGATCCAGGATATCCAAGAAATGCAGGGTGGCCGGGTGCTGATGGGCGTCAGTACCTTTCGAGGAACCTTTCTGCTGCCGCCGGTCCTGAATGCCTTTCATATGGAATATCCGAATATTCATGTGAACATAGTGGAAGAAAACTCCATGGCGCTGGAGCAGATGCTGCAGAATGGGACGATCGATCTGGCGTTGATTGTTCTTCCTGCGAAGTCTTTGAAAAGTGATGTCGAGATGTTGATGAAGGACGAGATCTGTCTGATTGCAGGCGCGGGACATCCGGTTTTGGAACTGGCAAAAACAACCCCACCCGACAGTTCCTCGCTGATACCCCGCTACATAGATATCCGGGACACGCTGCCTTATGAGTACCTGCTGAGCGATTATGATACGATTCTGGGAAGAGAAAGCCGCCGTATATTTCGGGAGAACGGATTACTCCCAGAAGTACACAATGAGAAATTATCAGCATTCCTTGCCGCGTCCATGGGAGCTGCCGGCCTGGGACTGGCCTTCACCTACTACAGCGCCCGCCATTACTACCAGCAGGCAGAATTTCTGTCCCTGGGAAAGGACGGCACCAGTCTGGAGCTGGGTATTGCCCTGGCCCCCGGGCGATACCACTCCCGCGCCGCCCTGGCCCTGAAAGATATCTTCTTCCAGGTCCTGGGATAAGTGGAGACAGGAAGGAGACAGGGGACGGTCCTTTGTCTCCTTACACCAACAAGATGCCGGAGACAGGGG
>CAMOYN010000236.1 GCA_946630035.1 uncultured Lachnospiraceae bacterium | reverse complement strand
TGGAAAAAGAGGAATTTGAATACGATATCCGCGGGCTGCTGATGTCATTTTATCCGGGGGCGGAGATCCTGCAGGATCCGGATCCCACAGAAGAGCTGGACGAGATGCTGGTGGTCCCCGGCTCGGATCTGCCGGTGCGGGTGGACCGGAAGACCGCCGTGAAGCAGTGGGCTTACCGGGAACTGTCCCGGCGCACCGGGAAGACCCTCCCCTGGGGAACCCTCACAGGGATCCGGCCGACGAAGATCGCCATGGCCCTCCTGGAGGAGGGAAAGTCCCGGGAAGAGATCGCAGCGGCCATGCAGCAGGACCACCTGGTCAGCCCCAAGAAGAGTATCCTGGCGGCAGAAATCGCAGAGCGGGAGCGGGAGATCCTGTCGGGCATCGACTACGAGAAGGGCTACAGCCTGTACATCGGGATCCCCTTCTGCCCCACCACCTGTCTCTACTGCTCCTTCACTTCCTATCCGGCCACGAAATGGGAACCCCGGATGGGAGAGTACCTGGATGCGCTGGAAAAGGAGATCGACTATGCCGCCGAAGCCTTCCGGGACAAAGTGCTGAATACCATCTACATCGGGGGTGGAACACCCACCTCTCTCTCCCCGGAGCTGCTGGAACGGCTGCTTGCGAAACTGGAGAGATCCTTTGACTATTCCCACCTGCGGGAATTTACCGTAGAAGGCGGACGGCCCGACAGCATCACCCCGGCGAAGCTGGCAGTCCTGCGCGCCCATCCGGTGACCCGGATCTCCATCAATCCCCAGACCATGCGGGAAGAGACCCTGAAGCGGATCGGAAGACGCCACACGGTGGAGGATATCCGAAAAGCCTTTGCCATGGCCAGAGAGCAGGGCTTTGATAACATCAACATGGACATCATCCTGGGACTTCCGGAGGAGACACCGGAGGATGTGGCCTATACCATCGGGGAAATCCGGAAACTCTCCCCCGATTCCCTCACCGTCCACGCCCTGGCCGTCAAGCGGGCCTCCCGACTGAAGATGGAAGCCGAGGGCACCGTAGTGGCCGGCGGCACCCAGGAGGAATCCGAAGAGATGATGCGCATCGCCTCCGAAGGCGCATCCTCCATGGGCCTTGCCCCCTACTACCTCTACCGCCAGAAAAACATGGCAGGAAACCTGGAAAACGTGGGATTCTCCGCACCGGGCAAAGCCGGAATCTACAACATCCTCATTATGGAAGAGAAACAGACCATCCTGGCTCTGGGAGCCGGCACCGTGACCAAGGGAGTCTTCCCCGACGGCCGCATCGAACGCGCCGACAACGTAAAATCCATCGAGCAGTACCTGGAACGCATCGATGAGATGATCGAACGCAAGAAAGAATTATTTGCCCGGAAGTAATGCACATAACTGTACAGTACATCAGAAACGGAATTACCTCTTGCTATTCGGTGAGAGAATGAGTATAATTGGAAGGCAGCTTAATTCAGGTGTATGAAGGTTGTCTGCGTGATAATATGGGACATATCAATAACTATGAAATAAAGGGGTAATAGAATGGCATTGACGAAGAAGCCGGTCAACGGCATGAAGGATATTCTTCCGCAGGAGATGCAGATCCGGGATTATGTAATCGGCGAGATCAAAAAGACCTATCAGAGCTTTGGATTCACCCCCATCGAGACTCCGGTGGTGGAGAATCTGTCGAATCTGACCTCAAAGCAGGGCGGAGATAACGAAAAACTGATCTTCAAGATCATGAAGAGAGGCCAGAAATTCAATCTGGAAACAGCCAAATGCGAAGACGATCTGGCGGACAGCGGTCTGCGTTATGACCTGACGGTTCCGCTGGTGCGCTATTATGCGAATAACAGCAACGAACTGGCGAAGCCCTTCAAGGCTCTGCAGATCGGACCGGTGTTCCGGGCCGACCGCCCTCAGAAGGGACGTTTCCGCGAGTTCTATCAGTGTGATATTGACATCCTGGGCGAGGCCGGCAATCAGGCGGAGATCGAGCTGATCCTGGCCACCACCACTCTGCTGGGACGGATCGGTTTTAAGGGATTTACGGTTCATATCAATGACCGCCGGATCCTGAAGGCCATGGCAGCCTACAGCGGCTTCCCGGAGGATCAGTTTGATCAGGTATTTATCATCCTGGATAAGATGGATAAGATCGGAACCGAGGGCGTGGCCCAGGAGCTGGTGGAGAGCGGATTCCCGAAGGAGGCCGTGGACCGTTACATGGGACTTTTCACCGAGCTGGCCGAACAGGAAGACGGGGTTGCCTATCTGGGTGAAAAACTGAAAGACGTGATGGATCCCGGCACGGCGGAGAACCTGAAGACCATCATGGACAGCGTCGGAAAGACCTCCATGGTTGATTTTGATCTGCACTTTAATCCCACTCTGGTGCGGGGCATGTCCTACTACACCGGTACCATCTTCGAGATCGAGATTGCCGGTCTCGGCTGTTCCGCCGGCGGCGGCGGCCGCTACGATGAGATGGTGGGTAAGTTTACCGGTATGCAGACACCCGCCTGCGGCTTCTCCATCGGATTTGAGCGGATCATCACGATCCTGATGGATCAGGGATTCAAGGTTCCGGGAACCGAAGATAAGATTGCAATGTTAGTAGAGAAAAATATGCCCGCCGACCGCATGTGTGAGATCACAAAGGAAGCGCAGGAGCTTCGCGCGGAGGGCAAACAGGTACTGGTAGCTGTGATGAACAAGAACAAGAAGTTCCAGAAGGAGCAGCTGAGTGCCGAAGGATATACAGAATTCCGGGAGATTTATGTGAATCCCCGGCAGGCATAGGAGGCATTATCATGGCAGAATCCATGAAGGGATGGAAGAGATCCCATCGTTGTACAGAGGTATCTTCCCAGATGATCGGACAGACCGTCACGGTCATGGGCTGGGTTCAGAAACGCAGAAATCTCGGCGGCATGATTTTCATCGACCTGCGGGACCGCTCCGGTCTGCTGCAGCTGATCTTTGATGAAAATGACTGCGGCGAGGCGATGTATGAGAAGGCCGGCACCCTGCGGAGCGAATATGTTATCGCAGCCATCGGCGCCGTGGAGAAACGTTCCGGTGCCGTGAATCCGAATCTGGCCACCGGCGATATCGAGATCCGTGTAAAGGAGCTGCGGATCCTGTCTCAGTCGGAGACCCCGCCTTTCCCCATCGAGGATGGCATCAATACCAGAGAAGATCTGCGTCTGAAATACCGTTTCCTGGATCTGCGCCGCCCCGAGCTTCAGAGAAATCTGATGATGCGCAGCCGTATTGCGAACCTGTCCCGTCAGTTCATGGAGAGGGAAGGATTCCTGGAGATCGAGACCCCCATGCTCGGCAAGAGCACGCCGGAAGGTGCCAGAGACTATCTGGTTCCCAGCCGTGTACATCCCGGCACGTTCTATGCTTTGCCCCAGTCCCCGCAGCTCTTCAAGCAGCTGCTGATGGTGTCCGGCTATGACC
>CAMOYN010000235.1 GCA_946630035.1 uncultured Lachnospiraceae bacterium | reverse complement strand
CCCGGCTGACGATCCGGTCCAGGAAAAAACGGTCATGGGCTACCACCACGACGGCTCCGTTGTAGGAGGACAGAAAGCCCTCCAGCCAGACGATGGAATCGATATCGAGGTGGTTGGTCGGCTCATCCAGGAGGATACAGTCGGGGCGGGAGAGCAGAAGCTTGCCCAGGGATACCCGGGTCTTCTGGCCGCCGGAAAGGGCCTGACAGGATTTGGTAAAATCCTCCTCAGTAAAGCCCATTCCCTTCAGTACGCCGGTGATCTGGCTTTCATAGGCATAGCCGTCGATCCGCTCAAACTCATGATTCAGCCGGGAATACTCCTCCATCATGGAGGTAAGTTCCGCACCCTCCGCTTCCTTCATCTTTTTTTCCAGATCGCGGATCCGCTGCTCCATGGCGATGACCGGCTCCATCGCAGAACGCACTTCCTGATACACGGTGCGGTTCGAATCCAGGTCCTGATGCTGAGCCAGATAGCCGATGGTTTTTCCTTTCGCCAGAACAATCTCGCCTTCATCCGGGGCAAGTTCGCCGATCAGCATCTTCAGCAACGTCGATTTTCCCGCGCCGTTGATGCCGACGATGGCAGTTTTATCCTTATCGTCAATACGGAAACTCCCTCCGGAAAACAAGATTTCGCCGGAAAAGGACTTTCCCAGATGACTGCAAGACAATATCATTTTTGTACTCCTCTGTATGCTGAATCTCAATAACGGAAATGAAAAGTTCCTTTAGATGCCTCATGATAGTATATACTATTTATGGTTCTTCCGCAACCGAACATTGACAACTATTTCCTTACCACTTATAATAATTAACATGAAAGGGAAGGTGTAAAAAATGGAAGGGAAACAGATTTCAGCAGCTGTGATTAAGCGGCTTCCGCGGTATTTTCGCTATCTGCAGGATCTGCAAAAGGAAAACGTAGAACGGATTTCATCCGAGGAACTCAGCCGCCGCATGGGGGTGACGGCTTCTCAGATCCGGCAGGATCTCAACAACTTCGGAGGTTTCGGCCAGCAGGGCTACGGGTACAATGTGGAGTACCTGAAGACCGAGATCGGAAGGATTCTCGGGCTGGACAAAACCCACAACATGATTATTATCGGCGGAGGAAACCTGGGAAAAGCACTGGCCGGATATGCCAAGTTTGAAAACCGGGGGTTTGTCCTGAAGGGGATCTTCGACAACAATCCGGCGCTGATCGGTACGAAGATCCGGGATGTTTCCGTGATGTCGATTGAGCATCTGGAGGAGTTCCTCGCGGAACAGCCGGTATCCATCGCCACGCTGGCGATTCCGACCCAGGATGCACAGCAGATCGCGAACCGCCTGGTGGCCTGCGGCATTCGTGCCATATGGAATTTTGCCCATGTAGATCTGGTCGTGCCGGAACATGTCTATGTGGAGAACATGAATCTGATCGAAAGTCTGATGCAGCTTTCCTATCGGCTGAACAAGGATCATTGATGAAATCCGGGGGTCGCTTTACTCCCGGATTCCCTATGCAAAGAAAGATACCGTTGAACGGCAGAGGCGAGAGTCTCAGTGGGGTGACAAGATGAAATTACTGGTGAATGCAGAAGAGATGCGGGAACTGGACCGCAATTCCATCGAAGAGATCGGTATCCCCTCCATGGTTCTGATGGAACGGGCCGCTCTTTCTGTGGTAGAAGAGATAAAAAAGAGACGACCGGGACGGCAGCATGTCATTGTGTTTGCCGGTACGGGAAATAACGGGGCCGATGGTCTTGCCATTGCCAGGATGATGACGCTTTTGGGGGATAAGGTCCGTGTCGTTGTGACCGGCAACCGCTCCCATGCCACTCCGGACTGGAACACGCAGTTTTCCATCTGTGAGAAATTAGGCGTCGCCATCACACCGGACATCCCGGATCTGGATGAGAGCGAGGATGCCAGTCATAGTGTGATTGTAGATGCCATGCTGGGAACCGGGCTCACCCGGGAGGTGACCGGCAAGACCGCCGAGGCGGTGGACTGGATCAACGAATCCCGTGGGATGGTCATATCGGTGGATATCCCCAGCGGCATCTCCGCGGATACCGGTGCGGTTCTGGGTACGGCTGTAAAGGCCCATCTGACCGTCACCTTTGAAGTGCAGAAGCTGGGACTCGCCCTTTACCCTGGCGCGGAGTACGCCGGCACCTGTGTGACCCGCAGCATCGGTATCGTTCAGGCTCCCATGTATGACTATCCTGTAAAAAAATATACCCTGTCTCCGGAAGATCTGGAAGATCTTCCTGCAAGACCGGCTCTTTCCAATAAGGGGACCTTTGGCCGGGTTCTGTTGATCGCCGGTTCGAGAAATATGGCCGGAGCGGCGGTGCTGGCCGGGGAGGCTGCCTACCGGAGCGGAGCGGGCCTGGTCCGGGTCCTGACACCGGAGTGCAACCGGACCGTTCTTCAGTCGGCCCTTCCGGAAGCCATCCTGACGACCTACGAAGATGTGAACGGATCGGAAGATCTGCTGGCGGCGGTCACCGGGTGGGCCAGCGCCATTGTGATCGGACCTGGTCTGGGACTGGGAGATACGGCCGTACGTCTGGTGAGATACGTACTGACGGAAACCGAAGTGCCGGTGGTTATCGATGCGGACGCCCTGAATATTCTGGCACTGCATACGATCCTGATGGATCACCTGAATTCCCGGTGCATCCTCACGCCTCATCTGGGAGAACTGTCCCGGCTGTCAGGAAAATCCATCCAGGAGATGAGAGAAGATCTGTGTGAGAATGCTGTAAATTTCGCCACGAAACACAAGGTATGCCTGGTTCAGAAAGATGCACGGACCATCGTAGTACCTTCCGACGGATCCTTTGTCTACGTGAATACCTGCGGCAACTCAGGGATGGCGACCGGCGGCAGCGGGGATGTCCTCTCCGGTGTTCTGGGAGGCCTGCTGGCCGGCGGACTGGAAGTGCCCAGGGCTGCGGTATTCGGCGTTCTGATGCACTCCCATGCGGGAGATACGGCGGCCGCAAGACGCGGGGAACGGGCCGTTCTGGCCGGAGATATCATAAAGGAATTGACATAATTCCCGGATGAGATTATATTATAGTACAGATTAATTGAATCGAAAAAAACCATACAAAGAGGAGTAACTTTACTATGTCCGGACATTCGAAATTTTCCAATATTAAACGTAAAAAAGAGAAAAATGATTCCGCCAAGGGTAAGATTTTTACCCGGATCGGCCGTGAGATTGCCGTAGCGGTAAAAGAGGGCGGAGCGGATCCCGCCAACAACAGCAAACTGCGTGACTGCATCGCCAAGGCCAAAGCCAACAACATGCCCAACGACACCATCGACCGCAGCATCAAAAAAGCTGCCGGCGAGGGAGCCAATGTGGATTATGTACAGGCCACCTATGAGGGATACGGCCCCAACGGAACCGCTATTATCGTTGAGACTCTGACCGACAACAAAAACCGGAC
>CAMOYN010000234.1 GCA_946630035.1 uncultured Lachnospiraceae bacterium | reverse complement strand
GTTGATACGAACTATGTCCCGCGAAAAGTAACCAACGAGCTGATAACAACCGCCAGAAACAGTGAGGTCACACTGGACCGGAATTATTATTCGGTCCGTTTTATGCACAACTGGAAGGATTCCGGAAGGACCATGATGAGGATTCAGATCGGTGTTCCGGAATCGCTTAAGGCAACCGGTTTTGTCTTTTACTATTATCTTACTGCCACCTATGAGAAACTCATGGAAGCAGGGACACAGCTGACGAATGATGTTGCTTTTGTGAACCGGACAGAAAAACACTCAGCCTATGACAGAAGGAGCGGTCTTCCTTCGGCCGTGTCTCATAAAGAATACTTTCAGAGCATAGAGGACGCCTTCGGGACGGATGCCGCTTATGCCATGGTTACTGCCAATTTTATTCCTGTGGAGGCCTATTCCTGGGGATTTCACAAGACCGTGAGTGCCGGAAATTCCTATAAAAAGAGCGACGAAACCGTGCTCAGAGGAGAGTACACCTACCGTATCACCTTTGCCCAGTCAGAGGATGCCTCCTCGGATCATATCGTGTTTTACGACGTCCTGGAAGCGGGAAACGAGCAAGGGGAATCGGAGTGGTATGGCGTACTGGAGGACGTGGAAACCGGAGGAATCTCCACCCTGGCGGTTAACGGGAAAAAGGGGGTTTTCTGCAGCCCGAAGGTATATTATTCGACGAAGCCGAGAGAGTCGTTTACGGCGGCGGACTACGATGTAGATAATGCATCCGTCTGGTCCCAGGTCCGTCCGGATGAAGCTCAGGCTATTACGGCTGTAGCAGTGGACTGCAGGAGAGCAACGGATGGAACCGATTTCCGTCTGGAAGGCAGGAAGATCCTGAATATCTATCTGCGGATGCGGGCGACGGGGGATCCGGACTGCGTGGGCAAGACCGCCAGAAATGAAGCCGTCTGTATTGCAAGAAAGGCAGAAAACGGAGAGGAACCCGCCGGAGAGGCAACCCCGCAGTATTCTTCCGCCGAGATCCGGCTGACCGATCCTGTGCCGGAGATTCATAAGACATCGGATCCGGCCAGCGGCACAAGGGAACAGCCTGCGAGGGTAAATAAAGAACAAAACCTGTCCTATACCCTATCCATAAAGAATACGGGTGATACTTTTTCTCTTAAGGAGATTCAGGTCCGGGATCCCGTTCCGGAAGGGATGAAAATCCGCAAGGAAGATATTACCGTGTGGCTGCAGGATCGGGAGAAGGAGGTGAAAATTCGTTATTCTACCAGAATTTCCATGGAAAAGGAAGGGCAGGAACTTCATTTTACCATTCATGAGCTTCTTCCGGGGGAAATTATCCATATCGGTATTCCGGTGACCGTGATGGCCGAAGAGGCCGTGTTCGAAAACACATCGGAGATTACTTCCGTCAACGGAGTGAATAAACACATAGAATCAGAGACTACGTGGCATGAAATCAGAAAGCCGATACCGGTAGTGGTCCCGACTGGTATCCGTTCTATGAAAATGCCATTCATCCTGTATATAACGGTTGGCTTATGGATGTTGTTTCTGATCCTGCGATGCAAAAAACACAGAACTTAAAAACAGGCGGAACAGCCTGTTTTTTCATTTACCGGTTAAATCTGTTTGTTTATTGTTTTGATTATTGTGAATCGGGAGGTGACTATATGAAGAAATTATTCGTATTATTGGCAGGTTTATTATGTATGAGTCTCTGCACTCTGACGGCGGTGCCGGAACTGGCCCTGGCGGCGTCCAGAACCAAAGCAAAAACGCATACCCATCGCTGGCAGACCTCCAGCAGCACCTATTACCGTTCTGCGGGAAGCCGTTGTATGAAAGTAGTAGTCACTACGAAGAGATGCTCCGGCTGTGGTAAAAGTACCAGTCAGAATTCCACCACTTACCTTTCCCACAGTTTCACATCCTATAGTACAATAAAACCGGCAACCTGTCAGTCGGAGGGCTCGCAGACCCGCCATTGCAGAAACTGTGGTTATACAGAAACCAGAACGACGGCACGCCTCTCTCATCGTTATGGATCTCCTCAGAAGTCACTGACGTACCGGGCTTCCGGAAACAAATGTCAGCAGATCACGGATATCCGGGAAAAATGCAGTCTTTGTGGTGATGTGAGAGTAAAGACCACCAGCGTTCTCGTGGATCACAGTTACAGTGGGTGGAAAACCACGAAGGCAGCCACCTGTGAATCCGACGGGACAAAGACCAGAACCTGCAAATGCTGCGGATATGTGGAAAAAGCAACGGAAAAGAAACTGGGACATAACTGGGTGATGGATGCCGGATATCCGAAGACGGATTACGAGGCGGTAAGCAAAGGCTGCGAGGAGACAACCGTCTACCGGAAGCACTGCACAAGATGCAAAAAGAAGGACGAAGGCTGTGCTGCCAAGCTGGGACCTCATGCCTTCGGCGCCTATGAAAAAGTTCGGGAATCTACCTGCAAGCAGGAAGGGGAAGAAGCCAGAACCTGCCGTCATTGTGGCTATACAGAGTTCCGGTCTGTCCCCAAATCCGGTCATAGTTTTACCTCTTACGATATTATCAACGTTCCGAACTGTCATGACGATGGGTTAAAAGAACGTTCCTGCATTGTCTGCGGATATAAGGAATCGGTCAGACTTCCTAAATATGAACACAGTTTCCAGCAGAATGAGATTCTTTTCGGAGGTGTTTATAAAGAAAACAACTTCATTGTTCTATATGGACAGATCTGCAGCAGCTGTGGCTGCACGAAAGTATCTTCGGTCAGAAACAGACCGGATCTCTGGAAAATCGCCAACGGACTGAAAAAAGCCATTGAGAAAGGCGGAATCGAAGGAACTTCCGTTTATAAATCCGAGGGAATTCCGATGACCAGAGAAGAGGGAAGAGCGATCGAATATGCGATGGAGTCGGTCCTTACGCTGAATCATTACATTCAGATGAGCTGGAGCAGTAATACAGATTACCGGTTTACTCTGACGGCCAATCACGAAGACACCGAACTGCGGGCGAAGATTGACCAGATCCTGAAAAGAATCATCAAACCCGGTATGAATGTGAAGCAGAAGTCCGACGCCATCGCCAGTGAGATCTGCCGTATGTATTACTACAGCAAGGAACGCCCCTTTGATATTCTGACTGCTATTAATAAAGGAAGAGCTAAATGCTTCCAGTATGCTGTAACCTACCAGTTTATGTGTCAGAGAGCCGGTCTGGATTGCCTGTATGTCGTGGTCAGAGACAGTGAAACCGGAGGACTGCATGCCATCAACAATCTGTACTGCAACCAGAAATGGCTGTTCGTGGATGTGACCTGGACGGATTCCGGAAACTACTCTCTGGATAAGAGCCCCTATTATCTGACCGATACCACCGACAGCTTTGTAGGACTGGAACCGCTCAAACTGGCGAATATCTCGAATTATAAGGATTGGCCTAAATAGAAACTCCCCCTTGATTCCA
>CAMOYN010000233.1 GCA_946630035.1 uncultured Lachnospiraceae bacterium | reverse complement strand
CAGAAGGAGACAAAGGTCCGTCCCCTGTCTCTCGCTGTCTGTCTCTCGCTGTCTCTCCCCGGTCTCCCTCGTTGGAGACAAAGGTCCGTCCCCTGTCTCCCTGAGGTTTATTCTACTGTGAGGATCTCATAAAAGCCCGTCTGATCCAGAATCTCCCGCACAACATCATTTACTTCCGACAGGATGATGCCACGGCCTGTTCCTTTCTGCATGATCAGCAGGACCCGCAGCCCGGCGGAGGAGATGTAGTCCAGTTCGCTGCAGTCTATGTACCCTACCCGGATCACATCCCTGTATTTTTCGTAAAAGGCCAGGAGGTTGGGAGCTGAGATCGAATCCAGCCGCCCCTTCAGTTTCAGGAACAGGATGCTGTCGGCCATATCCCCGGAGGCGTCGAAATTCTTCGTTTTTGCTTCAGACGCGTGCAGCTCGTCGGACAATGGAGTAATCTTCCAGAAAGCATAGTCTTTCATCTGGGCAAGGTACGCTTCCACCAGCTCCGGCTCGATTTTTCGGAGACAGTCTGTTTTTACCGTCTCCGGCAGATAATGAGCCGCGACCATCCGCTCGGCCTTGAGCCCATGCTTCGCCAGGAACATCATGGCCGGCCGGAACCCGTTTTCTCCCAGGCCCGGATCCACGATCAGGGGATTCTCGCCTACCTTCACATCTGCTTTCTCCCGATCCATTCCCCAGAAAATCTGCCATAGATCCTGGTGCTGGTCCTCGCCCACCGCCTGTGAAGCCATGCGGTATCCGATGACCATTTCCGGATCTGAAATGATCCAGCACCCGCCATGTTCTGTCAGGAGCTGTCGTATGTTATCACACAGCATCCCCGTCTCGGATTCCGTGAAATAGGGCAGCAGCCCCTCTGTGGTAATACACAGGGAACCCTCCACTCCCTCCAATGCAGCCTCCAGGGAAGCATAATTGGTTGCGTCTACTCCCCGGAAATGAACCAGCTTCTTACTCTCGCCGCTGATCCGGGAAAGAATCGCAGGTTCTGCTTCCGCCACAGCAGCCGGCAGATCCATTCCGATATAAGGAATCTTCTTTTCCGCAAATTCAATGGCACGGGGTGTACACCCACAGGGCAGGTCAACGCATATATCACAGCCCGACTGCTCTGCCAGTATTCCCATCGTCCGGAACCGCGTCTCGGTATAGAGGATTCCCGCGGACGACTGTTCCGGTGCCCCCTGCTGCTCCGATAGCGCCAGGCCCTCCGCTGCATTTTCGTTCTCCGGTGCCTCCTGCTGCTCCGGTGCCCCCTGCTGCTCCGGTGCCGCCAGAGCCTCCGCTGCATTCCCGTGCTCCGGTGCCCCCTGCTGTTCCGGTGCCTCCCAGGCCTTCCGGCGATCCTCCGTGCCATCCTGTCGGAGATTCAGGGCTTCCAGAATCGCCCCCGCCTCCGGATCACCTGCCGCCCAAAGGCAGTATAAAGTCATTTTCGCCGTGCCAGAGACCGGATTTGTCTGTTCCAGATGTTCCTGATCAATCTCGATACCTTCAAAAAAATCCATAAACTGCCTCTCTTTCCTGTTAATCAAAAACGCCTCGGTGTTCTTGCCACCAATTATACCAAAGAAAGAAGCGCGCCTCCAGTATTTTATGCCTGGGAGACAGGGGACAGACCCCTGTCTCTTTCAGACCCCTGTCTCCCAGACCCCTGTCTCTTTTTCATTTCCGGTCTCCTGCTCCCTGCAGAACTGCATCCAGTATCCGCTGCCTTCCCGGAACAGAGCCTGTCCTACTTTAGAGAAAGCCCTTGCTTTTCATGCCTATAACAGTTAAACTCTTATGGA
The DNA here is from genome assembly GCA_946630035.1 of uncultured Lachnospiraceae bacterium. Classification (GTDB taxonomy): domain Bacteria; phylum Bacillota; class Clostridia; order Lachnospirales; family Lachnospiraceae; genus UBA3305. Next base: position 1,657 of record CAMOYN010000233.1, on the reverse strand, counting down.
CATGAAATAGACCCCGGAATTTTATCCCGGAGTCGATAAGACTCCCACCTCTATAGATGGGAGAAAAAGCACAAACTCATCTCGGTGGATTCCAATCCCCTATTATAATAAGAAAGAACATAATAAGAAAGAACGGCATTCTATGGACAGACACTCTTCGCATTTGCACCCTCACCATCCTCACCATACCTCCACAGCTCGGGACATGACGGAAGGACCGATTCTGTCCCAACTGATTCTGTTTGCCATCCCGCTGCTTCTGGGAAATGTCTTCCAACTGCTTTACAGTATGGTTGACACCCTGGTGGTCGGCAATTTTGTGAGCACCCAGGCCCTGGCAGCCGTCGGCTCGACCACGATGATCGTCAACACGATTGTCTTCTTTTTCAACGGGCTCTCCATCGGGGCGACCGTGATCATCGGTCAGAACTACGGAGCCAAGGATGAAAAAGGGCTTCATGTCGCCGTGGAGACTACGATGGCGATGACTTTCATCGTGAGCGTGATCTTTACCGCCATCGGAGTGGCCTTCGTTAAGCCGATGCTCCAGCTCATGTCAACGCCGGCGGATGTCATCCCCGATGCCACGGTCTATCTTCGGATCTATTTCGCCGGGATTTCCGGTCTGATGATCTACAACATGGGCAGCGGAATCCTCCGGGCTGTCGGAGATTCCCGACGTCCGCTGTATTTCCTGGTTCTCACCAGTGTGCTGAACACCATACTGGATCTGTTTTTTGTGATCGCCCTTCATGCAGGGATCGCCGGAGTGGCCATTGCCACCATCCTCTCCCAGTTCATCTCCGCGATTCTGGTAATGATGCTGCTGACCCGGACGAATGACATTTACAAGGTGACCTGGCATGATCTGCGGCTGGACGGACCGACCTTCCGGCGGATTCTGGGGGTAGGGCTTCCCAGCGCCATCCAGTCCACAATCACCGGCTTCTCCAATGTCTTCGTGCAGTCCTATGTCAATGTGTTCGGCTCCGCCTGCATGGCCGGATGGAGCTGCTACAACAAACTCGATCAGTTCATTTACCTGCCAATGCAGAGCCTGGCGAATTCCGCCACCACCTTTGTCAGCCAGAATATCGGCGCCCGGCAGGAAGAACGGGCAAATAAAGGAACATCCATGTCCATCGTTCTGGCCATGAGCATTACCGCCATCGTGGCGACGATCCTGGTCACATTGGCCGCCCCGGCCACCCGGATCTTCACCAAAGATGAAAATGTGGTCGCCTTCGGCTCGCTGTTCATCCGGATGAATACCTTCTTCCTCATCCTGAACTGCGTGAACCACGTCCTGGCCGGAGCCCTCCGCGGGCGCGGCGATTCCAAGGCCCCGATGTTCATCATGCTCGGCACCTTTGTCGTATTACGGCAGATCTACCTTTTCGTAGCCACCCATTTCTTCGCCAACACCCCCGTGATCGTCGGGCTCGGCTATCCCGTGGGCTGGACCAGCTGCTTTATCGTAGAAGTTACCTATTTCTGGTGGAGATACATCCGCAGACGCCGCAACTGACACTCTCAGGCAGCGGCGAACGTAAGAGACAGTAATCGACAGGAGTGGAGACAGGGGACGGGTGGAGACAGGGTGGGAGACAGGGGACGGACGTGTGTCTCCTCTCGGAGGAGACACACGTCCGTCCCC
>CAMOYN010000232.1 GCA_946630035.1 uncultured Lachnospiraceae bacterium | reverse complement strand
TCTTGCCGCGCCGCGCAAGGTGCGAAGCACCTTCCTTATTGCGCGGCTGCGATCCACAGGAGACAGTAGGAGACAGAGGACCGTCCCCTGTCTCCCTTGGTTAGTCGAGGTAGCCGTCTCGGGCTCTGACGCCGAAGCGCTGCTCGATCCGGTGCATCATGTCGTCGGTGATGGTGTTTATGCGGGGGAGGTGGGCGATCTTCATATAGATCTCGGCGGCTTTTTCGGCGGTTTCGATCAGGCCGAAGGTTTCATCGAGGTCTTTGCCGGCGCCGTAGATGCCGTGGAGGCCCCAGACCACCAGGCGGGCGGTCTCCATTTTGGCTGCGGTGGCTTCGCCGATCTCATTGGTGCCGCAGAGCATCCAGGGCAGTACGTTCACGCCGTCGGGGAAGACCATGAGGCACTCGGTGCACATCTGCCAGAGGGTGCGGGTGAATTCCCGCTCATCCAGGGTATGTACGTGGGTCATGGCCAGGAGATTGGCGGGATGGCAGTGCATGATGACACGGTTTTCCGGGTTGACCTTCCGTCTGGCTATATGGCTCATCATGTGAGCGGCGAATTCGCTGGTGAAGCTGCCGCCGTCGGTGTAACCCCAGAGCAGTTCTGCCGTCTCTCCGTTGTCTGTCAGGCGGAGGAGACCGAGATTCACGTCGGGAGCACCCTGTACGTTTTTGAAATATTTGCCGGTTCCGGTGACCAGGAAGTATTTTCCCTCCAGCTCCGGTGCCAGGAAGCCGGTGGGGATGGTGCGCAGCACCTTGTCGGTATCCAGGTATTCTTTCACTTCCTTCTCGTCCAGAAGCAGACTGATGTTGCCGCCGTTTCGCTCGTCCCAGCCATGGTCGTACATGTTGGTCGTGGTACGGATCATTTCCACCATAAAGGGTGCCGTCAGAATTTCTTTCATTTTCGTCTTTCCTTTCAGTATATCCCGTAATTCTATCTTATTTCATAATTCCTGCTTATCTCAAAATTAAATCTTACGGCCAAGATTATTATATAAAAAAGAGCCACAGGATACAATCCTTTCCGGGGAAGACATGGGGATTGTGAATAAGCGATTGAAATTGGGATAGCATCCAATATAATATAGAATATATGGAATATAAAGGGGGAGTAGTATGAATATTATAAGTGTGTTGCTTTCTTGCCTGTTTCCATTATACTGGTTCGCTGGCTGATGCGCTGCAAAAAGGGGCTCCTTTTACTAAGGGTCATATCACACGTATGCTGATTGCCGGTGCGCTCAGTTTTGTGATTGCTTCCGTAGTGTCAACCGCATGCTATGTCATCCGGGCGATTGGCGTGATTGGTGTTGATACCATTCAGTCCTGGATTGCCAAACCGGAGCCCGCTGTGATCAAAGCTTACGTCGACAGCGCTAAGGCCGGAAGGACATTTTCCTTTGGAAGACTTCTCCTTACGCAGCTGTTTTTCGTAGGATGTGTGGAGGAGCTGAGCCGTCTGCTGTTTTTATGGCTCTCTACCAGAAAACAGGTATTTGCAAAGACCTGGCTGGACTATGTGATCTGCGGAGGTATCGTGGGCACCGGATTTACCGTTGCGGAGGATCTGCTGTATTCCTCCGGTGGTATCTTACTCTCCGCCCTGCGGTCGCTGATGCCGTTTCATTTTACTTACGGTGTCATCATGGGTTATTTTATCGGAAAGGCTCACGTAACCGGCAGGAAAAGCTATTATATTCCCGGTACCCTGATACCGATTCTGCTGCATACGCTGTTTGACACTTCGCTGAACGCCGTGTCACAGGAAGGGATATATATACTCCTGATGGCAGTGATGATGCTGGCGTCTCTGGCTATTACGATTGTCATGATTGTAAAGATCAACCGGTGGAGCAGACAGGAAGATTATCATTATTATGCAACCTATTGCGCGGCGCAGATCGCAGGCTATTCCCACGAGGAAAGTCTGGCCGTCTGTTACAGTGCTCAGCTGGTGGACCTGTGTTCGCAGACATTTCTGAAGAAGATCGGGGGGCCTGCGGCGGCAGCGACCACCCAGCTTCAGCTGGAAATGATGGATGTCAATACGGATATTGTGGGGCTTCAGACGATCACCCGTATCTGGGCGTCCTTTCATTTTCTGCCCTACGATCTCTATGCCGAAAAGAAGAAATGCGGGAAGCGCTATCGGAATAAATACCGGCTGATCTGCCGGCCGAACGGGGATCTGTTGGTGGATACGGTGACGCTGGCAAAGGACAAAGGGCTTCCGGCGGCGGGGATTGCCATGCACATCCTGGCGGACACCTGGGCGCATCAGTATTTTGCAGGAACGCCGTCGCTGGTTATCAATAATACCGACCGGTATTTCTGTGAGCTGATTCCGGAGGGAGAGGGATTTTCCGACCGGAGGATTTTCTTCCGGCATAATCCCGGCGCGCCGGATGATCTGGAAAAGAGGTATTTTACCAATACCCTTTATCAGTTCGATGAGAACTCGGTGATGAACCTCGGGCACGGCCGGGCGGGGCATCTCCCGGATTACAGTTTTATGCGATACCGGTATCAGCCGGCCTGGATGGATTATGAGGAGATCGTAAAGGACAATCCCTCCGATTATTATCATGCCTTCTGCCAGATGGTGTATGCGCTGAAATATCTGAAGGGCACAGTTCCTTCCTTTGAAAAGGATACCTATGATTTTGAGGCGGTCGGGCCTTATCAGGATCGGATCCAGGAGATACTGACGAAGCGGCAGCTGGATGCCTGTGACGACTGGAAAGCCCTGGGAGAGCAGGTTTCCGGCAAAACCGTGGAAGCATTTGATATCGAAAAATATCAGGAGGAATATGTGGGGACAGGGAAGGACGAAAAGAACCACACCTTCCTGGGAGAATTCATCCTGGCGGCCATGGCACAGAAAAGCATGGTGACGAACCGGATCTTCCGTTCCGGGAACCTGCTGGCGGGATTTTCCGTGGATTTTGACAAAAAGGGATTCCGGGGAATCCGGGATTATGCCGCTCTCATGCAGGAAGCCAGGAAGGAGGCGGGCCAATGACAAAGATCCAGAGGATAAAAAGTGTTCTTTTTGCACTGCTCATGATCCTGGCTGCCATACTGATTTTTCTGATGACCGAGGATGGATATAAGCTGATTACCCTGATGATCTGGGTGTCCCTCACGCTCTCAGCCCTCCGGCAGCTGGTGTATTATTTCTCCATGGCACGGCACATGGTGGGAGGACGGCTGGTACTGTATAAAGCCATTATTTTCCTGGATCTGGCCCTGTTCACGAGGGCAGTGATCCGAATCCCCCGGGCCTATGTTCTCATTTATCTGAGCGTTCTGTTCGGATTTGCGGGACTGGTCGACGTGCTGCACTCTCTGGAATCCCGGCGAGTGGGAGGCTCCTGGCGCTTTAATCTGTCCCACGGGATACTGAATATCATTCTCGCAGGGATCTGCCTGGTATTCATCCGGACGGGAAGACTGGTGGAAGTGATCTATGGCATCAGCCTGATCAGCTCCGCGATCCTCCGGATCATATCCGCCACCCGCAGAACAGCGGTAGTGTATATCGCATAGGGGACAGGGGGGATAGGGGACAGACGAGAGACAGGGGA
>CAMOYN010000231.1 GCA_946630035.1 uncultured Lachnospiraceae bacterium | reverse complement strand
AAGGCTCCGTGAAATCCGATCGTTTTAGAAGAGGCCGCGGCCATGGATCCGGAAACGGAAAGACCGCCGGTAAGGGACATAAGGGTCAGAAAGCCCGTTCCGGAGCACCGAGACCAGGTTTTGAAGGTGGTCAGATGCCCCTGTTCCGTCGTCTGCCTAAGAGAGGATTTACCAACATCAACAGCAAAGAGATCGTCAGTGTCAATGTCGGAAAACTGGATGTTTTCGAGGATGGCGCTGTAGTAACGATGGAAGCTCTGATGGAAAAAGGTATCATCCGCCATACAAAAGACGGCGTAAAGATTCTTGGAAACGGTGAACTTACCAAGAAACTGACAGTTAAGGCAAACGCATTCAGCGCCGGTGCAAAAGAAAAGATCGAAGCAGCCGGCGGCACGGTTGAGGTAGAATAATATGTTCAAAACACTCCGCAATGCATTAAAGATTGCTGATGTCCGCAGTAAACTGCTGTTCACTTTCTTAATGATTGTAGTCGTTCGGCTCGGCAGCCAGATTCCCACCCCTGGTGTGAATACGGCTTTCGTACAGGAATGGTGGAGTAACCAGACAGGCACAGCCTTTAACTTCTTTAACACGATCACCGGTAGTTCTTTTACTACGATGTCTATCTTCGCGCTTAGCATTACGCCTTACATCACAGCATCCATCATTGTACAGCTGCTGACGATCGCGATTCCTAAGCTGGAAGAACTGCAAAAAGAGGGGGAGGAAGGCCGTAAAGTAATTACCCAAATTACGCGTTTCTTGAATATCGGTCTTTCTGTAATCCAGTCTGTGGCTATGGCAATTGGCTTCGGAAGCCAGTTCCTTATTCACTACACCTGGTACAATGTACTGATGGTTGCATTCATCATGACCGCCGGTTCGGCTGTATTGATGTGGATTGGCGAGCAGATAACAGATAAGGGCATTGGAAATGGTATTTCCATCATCCTGCTTGTAAATATCGTATCCGATATGCCTTCGGATTTCAGAACTCTTTACACAACGTTTATTAAAGGCAAACCGATCGCCCTTGGCGTGGTTATCGGTGTTGTTATCCTGGCGCTGCTGCTGGCTCTGGTAGTATTCGTTATCTACCTGCAGGACGGCGAGCGTCACATTCCGGTGCAGTATGCAAAGAAGATGCAGGGCCGGAAGCTGGTGGGCGGTCAGTCCTCCCACATCCCGCTGAAGGTAAACACCGCTGGTGTTATCCCGGTTATCTTTGCTTCTTCACTGATGAGTTTCCCCGCAGTTATTGCTGGATTTGCAGGCTTTAACTACACGGCTCCCACCAATATCGGTGGTCACATCATCAAGATGCTGACCCAGAGCCAGTGGTGCAATCCTGCACAGCCGATCTATTCCATCGGTCTGCTGATCTATCTGGCACTGCTTGTTTTCTTTGCTTATTTCTATACGTCCATCACTTTCAATCCGATTGAAGTGGCGGACAATATGAAAAAGCAGGGCGGCTTTATCCCGGGCATCCGTCCCGGCAGACCTACTTCAGAATATCTGGAGAACATCCTGAATTACCTGATTTTTATCGGAGCTGCCGGTTTGTCAGTGGTGGCAGTGATTCCTATTATTTTAACGGGCCTGTTTGGCGTCGGCTCTTCCCTGTGCTTCTTTGGTAACTCCCTCATCATTATTGTGGGTGTTATCATGGAGACTCTGAAGCAGCTCGAATCCATGATGCTGGTTCGCTACTATAAAGGTTTCCTTAACGCCTGACGGTAGAAAAGTTCGCGTCTCGCCGGGAATATTTCCCGGCGCGGCGTTTTTCAGTAAAAGCCAACAATAAGGAGGCGGACAGTATGAAGATCATTATGCTGGGAGCACCTGGGGCCGGCAAAGGCACTCAGGCTAAGATGTTGTCTGATAAGTTTTCTATCCCTCACATCTCGACGGGTGACATTTTCCGCGCAAATATCAAAGAGGGTACGGAACTTGGGAAAAAAGCGAAGGCTTATATGGACGCCGGTGGTCTGGTTCCCGATGAACTGACGGTGGATCTGGTGATCGACCGGATCGGCAAAGACGACTGCGTCAATGGCTATATCCTGGACGGGTTCCCCCGTACATTGAACCAGGCTCACAAATTATCCGAAGCTCTCGCTGAGAGCGGAGATATCGACTGCGCAGTGAATGTGGATGTTCCGGACGAGGCTATTATTGAGCGTATGAGCGGCCGGAGAGTGTGCCCTTCCTGCGGTGCCAGCTATCACATTGTAAATATTCCCACCAAGGTGGAAGGAATCTGTGACCGCTGCGGCGCGGAGGTGATCCAGCGCGCGGATGATCTTCCGGAAACCGTGAAAAAGCGTCTGAGTGTTTATCATGAACAGACCCAGCCTCTGATTGACTACTATAAGGGACTTGGCCGGGAAGCAGACGTGGACGGAACCCAGTCCATGCAGGCTGTCTTCGAGGCAATTGTTGCCTGTCTGGAAGGATAACGAATGCCGGTAAGTATAAAATCAAGTCGGGAAATCGATGCGATGCGGGAGGCCGGCCGTCTGCTGGAAATCGTTCACGAGGAGCTTGCCGCCATGGTGAAGCCGGGTGTGACGACATGGGAGATTGATCAGAAGGGAGAAGAGGTGATCCGGAGTTTCGGATGTATCCCCTCTTTTCTGAACTACAATGGATATCCTGCTTCGATCTGCGTATCAGTGAATGAGGAAGTGGTACACGGAATTCCCAGCCGGAAGAGAGTCCTGAAAGCGGGAGATATCGTATCCCTGGATGCAGGGCTGATCTGGGAAGGGTATCACGCCGATGCCGCCCGGACCCATGCGGTGGGAGAGATCTCACCGGAACTTCAGAAAATGATCGATGTTACCCGGGAGAGCTTCTTCTATGCGATCCGCTTCGCCAAAGCAGGAAATCATCTGAACGATATTTCTTCCGCCGTGGAAGAGTTTGTAGAGCCCTATGGCTATGGGGTAGTTCGCGAACTCTGCGGACATGGAATCGGCACGCACCTGCACGAAGCACCGGAGATTCCGAACTACCGCCAGAAGAGCAAAGGGGTGCTTCTTCGCCCCGGTATGACACTGGCGATTGAGCCTATGATTACAGCGGGAAGCCGCTCCGTACGATGGCTCTCTGATAAATGGACGGTGGTTACACTGGATCATTCCCCCGCGGCTCATTATGAGAATACCATTCTGATAACCGAAGGGGAGCCGGAGATATTTACCTGTAAGATCCGGCAGGATTCTGAGAACGGCAGGCGGTAATACTATTATACGAGGAGAATGGCATGTCAAAAGCCGATGTGATTGAGATTGAAGGCAAAGTAGTGGAAAAGCTGCCTAACGCCATGTTCCAGGTAGAACTGGAGAACGGGCATCAGGTATTAGCACACATCAGCGGTAAGCTGCGGATGAACTATATTCGCATCCTTCCCGGAGATAAAGTTACTTTGGAACTTTCTCCCTATGATTTGTCCAAAGGCCGGATCATCTGGCGTGACAAATAGGAAGAAGAAGATGGCTGCAAAAATAAGCAAGAAAACTCTTGCTTTATTTGTTATGCCGTGCTAAAATAATCTTTGCGCCATTTACAGCGAAAGGAGATGACACAATGAAAGTAAGATCTTCCGT
>CAMOYN010000230.1 GCA_946630035.1 uncultured Lachnospiraceae bacterium | reverse complement strand
AGGGCAGCCCCACAATGAGAGTCCTCGGCAGAATATCACCCCTGCTATAGCGGATTGCAGGTACAGGGCACCGCTAACTCCCCGGCTGCGCGGAAACTTTATAACATAATTAAGTTATGATGCCGGCATCAAAAGCATCGGATCCCTTTGATACCACAGATCGGAAATTGTCCGAATCCATTAAATTATTATATCCCGAATTCCTGCACAATGTCAAGGAAAAAAACGGTTATACCTGGATTCTTTCCGCATCCCGGACATAACGCTGGGTATACAATACGACCTTGTCGCCTTCCATCAGCAACAGATCACCCCGGGGAATGAGTACCTTGTCCTGCCGTTTGATCATTACAATGATCGTCTTCCTTGAGATATCCAGATCTTTGATATAGGTGTCGATCCAGGGATTCTTCCCATACAGTGTCACTTCCTTGAGGTCAATATGCCGGTCATCCTTGAAGGATTCCGCTCCCAGCACCAGCACATCCCTCTCCTCCAGGACCACATCGCCCCGGGGGACGACAACTCCTTCCCGCCGGCGGATCGCCGCCACCAGCACGCCCCGGGGAAGCTCCAGATCCCGGATCCGTTTTCCGCACCACTCGTCCGTCTCCCGAAGCGCGACCTTGATAAAATGAATCTCCGATTCATTCCCGTATTCGCTCAGGTGTTTTACCCGGGAGTACTGATCTACGAAACCGGCGGAAATGATACCGGTGGGGATCGCCACCATGCCGACACCGAGGAAGGTGATGATAATACTGAATATTTTCCCGACCGTGGTGATCGGGTAAATGTCTCCATAGCCGACGGTCAGCAGAGTAGAGACGGACCACCAGATGCCGGAAAACGCATTCTGAAACACCTCCGGCTGAGCCTCATGCTCCAGACTGTACATGCACAGACTCGACGCCATCATCAGCACCAGAATAATAAATACGGAAGAGAGCAGCTGCTGCCTCTTGCTCACGATAACCTCCGTGATAACATTCAGAGAGTCGTAGTAAACATTGATCCGGAACAGGCGGAAGATCCGGACCACCCGGAACATACGGAAGGCCACCAGGCCCGCCGGGAAGAAGACCGGCAGGTAATACGGTAGGAAGGACAGCAGATCCACCATCCCGCTGAAGGAAAATATGTAGCGGAAAACCGCCCTGGCTTCCGGCAGACCACGGTAAAGATATTTCGCGGTATATACTCTCAGGATGAAATCCACGGCAAAAAACAGATAGGTAACCGACTCCACCGAGAGAAGGATCTTACCGTACTGCTGCTCCACCCCGTCGAAGGTCAGCGCGATGCTTATGATAAGGTTGATCACGATCGACAGAGTATTCACCAGATCATAGGCCCGGCTGATAAAATCTCCGTCATTTCCCACTTCTATAACAGAAAAAAGGCGCCTGCGAAACGCGTCTGTTTGCTCTTTCTTCATGTGCTGCATACTCTTCTCATTTTTTATCTGTGAGGTTTCCGTCAAAGGGGACTGGCCCTTCGGTCTCGTTCCCATAATAGCACGGTTTGTCTGGGATTTCCACCGGATTTCCTTGCATTTCATCGAAGCCTGGTCTATGATGAGAACACATCGTCAACCAGGTCAGGAATGCCTCGGCGTTCTTGCCGCTTTTTTGGTGTCTGCCGGGGGCAGAGACCGGTATAGGAGGTAGCTATGTTCCGAATGTGGGCCAAAGAGTGGAAAAGTAATCATATGCTCCGGGATACGGTGGTGGAAATTCCCGGTGACCATACCCGTACTGCCAAGGTGCTGGAGGCTCTTCAGGAGATCTGCCTGCAGCTGGATCTGCAGGTTCCGATCTGGCTGGATTCCAACATCCGGGATTTTCAGCGCGTAGCAAAAACCCGCTTTACCGCCGACTCCTTTACCGAAGAAATCCCCTTCGACTACCTGGAAATCCAGATGATCGAAGAGGATTGATTGTTTCGTGAAGCACGGACCATCTTCCCTTACTCCACGGTCTTTATCACTTTATTGTTTTCAGGATCTCATCCAGAAGGGCTTCATATTCATCCGCTCCTCTGGCACCTACCGCGGCTTCCCCTACGATGCAGCCCTGGGAATCGATAAAGTAGGTCGTAGGGATTAAAGAGGCAGCCAGCACATCCTGCATTCCCTCCCAGGGAATGAGATTGAGGTAGGTGACGCCGGTATCCGCCACGATCTCCCGGGCGGTCTCGATCTGGCGGGTATCAGCAGCGTCCAGTACGTCACATACGATACCGATCATGGTGCACCCTTTGTCGGCGAGGCGCCCATAGAGCACCTCCAGTTCCGGCATTTCCTGGATGCAGGGGCCGCAGAAGGTTCCCCAGATATTCACCATGGTGATTTTATTCTTACCGAAAATATCCTCGGATCTCACCGTGTTCCCGTCCAGATCTGTTGTTTCAAATGCAATCGCGCTGCCATCTTCCGCCATTTCGATTCCGGTCGGTTTGTACAGGCTGATCCAGGATGTATCTTCACAGGCCTTGCTGAGATTTTCAAATTCCTCCCGGTATCCTTCATCCAGAACGATTCCGATCCGGTCCGCATCCTCTGCCGCAGCATCCGACGTTTCCTCTGCCTTCACTGCCGTTTCATCTGTCGTTTCGTCCGACGCTTCTTCTGCAATCACTGCCGTTTCATCCGATACTTCCTCTGCCGCCGTCTCTGTAGCCTTTACTACCGGCGCAGGACAGGTTACAGCCCCGGCCAGCAGAACCAGAGCCAGCATCCCCAGGATCGCACTCATTTTCCTTTTCATATAGATGATTCCCCCTTTGACAAATGATGGTACCTCCTTATGATGATACATTCTTATAATGACACATTCTTGTGATGGTATTATCATAGCATGCCGGGAACGGTTCGTCAAAGTATCCAGGTGCTTGAGGCTTTTCCGGATTTGTGCTATAATGACTGTCAATTATAATGAGTCATTACAGGAGGTTCATGTATGCAGTACAAAACCAGAGGGACCTGTTCCCAGTTTATTACTTTTGATGTCAATGACAACAAGCTTAGCAATGTCTCTTTCTTCGGCGGATGCGACGGTAATCTGAAGGGTATCAGCAAGCTGGTGGAAGGGCAGGATATCGACACTGTCATCGAGAAGCTGGAAGGAGTGCGCTGTGGCCGCAAACCCACCTCATGTCCGGATCAGCTGGCCCAGGCCCTGAAAGCCTATAAGGAGCAGACCGCATGAAACGTATTATTCTGACCGGCGGAGGGACTGCCGGACATGTCACACCCAATCTGGCTCTGCTTCCGGCGCTGAAGGAGCGGGGATTTGAAATCCGCTACATCGGCTCCAAGGCAGGCATCGAAAAGTCTCTGGTGGAGAAGGCCGGCATTCCCTACGACGGCATCTCCAGCGGCAAGCTGCGCCGTTATTTTGATCCCAAGAATTTCAGCGATCCCTTCCGTGTCCTCAAGGGACTGGGGGAAGCGAGAAAACTGCTGAAACAGTATAAACCCGACGTCATTTTCTCCAAGGGCGGATTCGTTGCCGTTCCGGTGGTGCTGGCTGCCCGCCGGCTGAAGATCCCGGTGATCATCCACGAATCCGACATGACGCCCGGCCTGGCCAACAAGATCTGCATTCCCTGTGCGAAGAAGAT
>CAMOYN010000229.1 GCA_946630035.1 uncultured Lachnospiraceae bacterium | reverse complement strand
AACTTCATAACGATACCTCCTTTGATCTGATTCTCCGCTCCGCGGGGATCTGCCGATATTTCGGCACTCCCTCGCCGGAACATTTGATTTATTTTGTTGTCTTTATAATATATCAAATGCAAAAAATTGTAAATTATGAATAATATTGCATTTACTATACGTTTCTGCTATAGTAAAATCTGTAAATCGTCCTCGGCTACGAACTCGATAAACCGGATAAAATGGTATTCCATGGGGCCTGCGCAGAAGTGCAGCCCATCGTTTTCATTTTCAGAAAGGAATTATCCATGGATCTGAAAGTACTTCGTTACTTTGCCTGCATAGCGCAGGAAGGGAATTTTACAAAGGCGGCAGAGAAGCTCATGATGAGTCAGCCGCCGCTTTCCACCGCCATAAAAGAACTGGAGCAGGAACTCCATGTCACCCTGTTTATCCGGGGAAAGCGACAGGTAAAACTCACCGAAGCCGGCATGTTTCTTCTCAAACGTGCGGAACAGATGCTGGAGCTGGCGGATAAGATCGAAATGGAGATGAATTCCTTTGATGATAATCTGACCGGTACTATCAGTCTGGCCACGGTGGATGGCATGGCCCCCTATCTGGCCGCCCGGTGGATCCGCGGATTTATGGAAGAATTTCCCCGGGTGCATTTTGAAATGTGGAACGGCAGCTCTGATGATATCATCGACCGCCTCAATCGAGGGCTCGCAGATGTCGGGATCGTCGCCGCCCCTTACGACACAGAGCATTTCGACGGGCAGATCGTCGGCCGGGAACCTTGGACCGCCCTGATGTCAAAGGAGCATCCTCTGGCCCGGGAAACCATGGAGTATCTTCCCCTGAAGCGACTGGCCGGTGAGCGGCTGATCATCCCCCAGCGCAAATCCCGCATCGATGCCATTGCGAACTGGTTTAAGGAAGCGGGCGAAGAAATGAATGTGATCTGCACCCTCTCGAATTATGAAGATGCCATTGCCATGGCTGGTCAGAATGCCGGTATCTGTATATTTCCTCAGACCACGAAGGATACGGGTGAAGCAGTGACCAGCCGGATCCTCACCGAACCGGAAAGATATGCGGAATACGTACTGGTTCGCCCAAAGACTCGCGCCTCCGTATCCCTCGCCAATGAATTTGTCAATTATATCGAAGACATGACGGCCGCCGGCATATTCACGGTAGAAAAAAGCCACGGAACCCTTTTATAAGCCCCCCGCCAGGGAGACAGGGGACAGACCCCTGTCTCCCTGGTTTCCCCGGTGGCTGACCTGCCGGTGAAACCTGTCCTCGGTGGCGGGACGGTACTCTACTGTTTTTCTCTTGCTTTATCCCCCAATCCACGCTACAATATATTCTCAGCCGTGCCGCGATATTCTCAGCCGTGCCGCGCACAGCTTAAAATAAAGCCATGTATCGCCGGGGAAAAGCCAGGTACGGAAATGGCAGATTTCCAGTCCCACTTATCCCTGGTATCACATAATAAGAGGTTATAAAAAATGCCTGCATTTTTTGGAGCGGAAGAAATATGGGGCAGCTGTGGTGCTGCCGATGAGAAGGAACGTGTCATCCTGGTCGGTGTGTGGGAACTTTCGGAAAAGGAATTTCTCTCGGAGGAGGATTTCCTGCATTCACTGAGGGAGCTGGAGGAGCTGGCCCAGGCCTGTGAAATGGATCCTCTCGTTATTGTCACGCAGCAATTGCCCTCGGTGGATAAGGCGCTTTATGTCCGGTCGGGAAAGGCGGCGGAGATTGCCGATCTGGTGAAAGAATATACTGCCAGCCGGGTTATTTTCAATGATACCCTCTCCCCCTCCCAGATCCGGAACCTTCAGAATATTCTGAAAGTGCCGGTGACGGACCGTACCCGGCTCATCCTGGATATCTTTGAGCGCCGGGCGAGAACAAGAGAATCCCGGCTTCAGGTGGAGCTGGCTAAGCTTCAGTATCTGAAACCGAGACTGATCGGAATGTGGGAAACCCAAAACCGGCAGGGCGGTGCTTCCGGCTCCCAATCTTCCAAAGGTGAAGGCGAGAAACAGCTGGAAATCGACCGCCGGACCATCGATCATCGCCTGGCCGAGCTGCGCCGGGAGCTGAAGGAGGTCAGCCGGGAGCGGGAAACCCAGCGGAAGAAGCGGAAAGGCTCCCGCCTCCCTCTGGTGGCGCTGGTCGGATATACCAACGCCGGCAAATCCACCATCATGAACGCCATGCTCGATGCCTGGGGAGCAGAACCCGGGACCGACGAGAGGAAAGTCTTCGAAGCGGACATGCTATTCGCCACCCTGGATACCACCGTCCGCCGAATCGAAATGGAACGCGGCCGGGAATTCCTTCTGTCCGATACCGTCGGATTTATCCACCGCCTCCCCACCACCCTGGTAGAAGCCTTCAAATCCACCCTGGAAGAAGTAACCCAGGCGGACCTGCTCCTGCAGGTGGTAGACGCCTCCGACGACCACGCCAGTGAACATATAGAAGTAACGAGAGATACCCTGACAGAACTCGGCGCAGGGCACATCCCTATGATCACCGTTTTCAACAAATCCGATCTCTGCGATCCCTCCCTCCATTATCCCAGACGCGGGCTGCGGGAAGTATCCATCGACGGAGAGCGAAATGAAAACATCTACATTTCCGCGAAGCAGCCCGAATCCATCCAGCTGCTCACCACCGCCATCCTGGAAAAACTCGAACGCGGCGACGTGGACAGAGAATTCCTCATTCCCTACGCCAAAGGATCCGTTCAGTCCTATCTGATGCAAAACGCCCGCGTCGAGAACCTGGAATATCTCGACACAGGCGTATCCATGCACGTAAAATGCAACAAAGTCGTAGCAGAAAAAGCCGAAAAAATGCTGCAGTAAAAAGGAGACAGGGGACGGTCCTTTGTCTCCTTCTCCTTACAGCCAAGACTGGAGACAGAGGTCCGTCCCCTGTCTCCCACTGTCTCTGTCTCTTCAGCGGAAGGCGGCTTCCAGCCGCTCCAGATTTTCATCATTGTGTTCGATCGAACGGGCCAGACGCCAGACAGCTTCCGTCAGAAGATCTTTTTCTTTCTGCCTGGGATCCGCCAGTGAATTTCCCTCGCCAGCCGCAGGATCTGCCGGGATATTTCCCGTATCCACCAAAGAACCTGCCGAGATATTTCCCGCACCCACCAAAGAACCTGCCGGGATATTTCCCGTATCCACCAAAGAACCTGCCGGGATATTTCCCACACCCACCAAAGAATCTGCCGGCGCATTCCCCTCACCCACCAGAGAACCTGCCGGCGCATTTCCCACACCTACCAGAAATGCCG
This sequence comes from uncultured Lachnospiraceae bacterium, assembly GCA_946630035.1. Classification (GTDB taxonomy): domain Bacteria; phylum Bacillota; class Clostridia; order Lachnospirales; family Lachnospiraceae; genus UBA3305. Next base: position 324 of record CAMOYN010000229.1, on the reverse strand, counting down.
TGGTTACAGCGAAGACTGCCAGTGTGCTCTTTGCCGCAATCTGACGGTCATAAACCGCACCGCACAGATAGACATACAGAAACTGAACCAGCATCTGCTCCCCTGCTGTCGCATACCGAGTCATCCACTCCCGGACCCGAAGTCTTACTTCCCCTTCCCGGCATTCCAGCATCTCCCGGGTATGATCTGTCACGAGATCCCGGCTATCCAGCATCTCCCGGGTATGATCTTCCACGGCTTTCCAGCTGCCCAGCATCTCCCGGGTCTGGTCTTCCACGGCTTTCCAGCTGCCCAGCATCTCCCGGGTCTGGTCTTCCACGGCTT
>CAMOYN010000228.1 GCA_946630035.1 uncultured Lachnospiraceae bacterium | reverse complement strand
GAAGCAGTCATTTTTCTGTTCTCCGTTGATCGTCAGACGATACCGGATATCCGCTTCGATCTGCTCTTCCTTTACCGTTACATCGATCCGTCTCGTGGTCACGGAAAGGTCCAGATTTCCAAAGGGCGTGCTGTAATAAGTGTTCGTTGTCTGCCTGCTGCGGAAAACCATCTCAGTTGCGACAACTCCGTTTTTGCGGATGGAGATTTTTTCCGGTGCGATTATAATGAGATTATGGATCGGCGTATCACACCCCTCCAGCATCTCATCATAGATCAGGTAATGCCGGTCATCTCTCCGGTAATACTGGCCGGGGGTGATTACATCTATATAGTCCTTCTCATCTTCACCGCTGCCGGTGAACAGCAGACCGGTGACTGTCACCAAAACATTTTTATCCATGGATCCCCCTGTTTCCGCCTGTCCCGGATACTATTTAGTAGCCCTCGATATCGATCACTTCGGTTTTGCGGATATCATAGGGCAAGATGGAGTTGGCAAATATCTCGAATTTTTCGGCACCGTCGCTGACGAAGAAGCGGTGGGCCGGTGTCTCATTTTCCGGCAGCGGCTCTGCCAGCAGGTCCTTCTCCCGGAGCATCTCCCGCAGACTGATCGCCGTCTCATAGGCAGGATTCACCAGCTGTACCGACATGCCCATACATTTTCCGATCAGAGTACGAAGCAACGGATAATGGGTACACCCAAGGATCAGGGTGTCGATGTTCTGCTGTTTCAGTTCTGCCAGATAGCGGTTCGCAATCTCTTCGGTAACGAAATCATGGAGCATCCCTTCTTCCACGAGGGGAACAAACAGGGGACATGCCTTGCTGTAAACCGCCAGGTCCGGATTCAGGCTGTGAATATACCGGGTATACATACCGCTGTTGACGGTAGCATCGGTGGCAATCACACCGATCCGTCCGTTTTTCGTTGTCCGTACGGCGGTTCTGGCTCCCGGCTTCACCACACCGATCATCGGAATATCCACTTCCCGTTCAATCACATCCAGCGCATAGGCACTGGCCGTATTGCAGGCAACGGCGATGGCCTTGACCTCGCAGGTGTTCAGGAAATTGACGATCTGCCGCGCGAAGCGGATAATCGTGGACTGGGATTTGCTGCCGTAGGGCAGACGGGCCGTATCACCAAAATAAACAATCTTTTCATTGGGGATCTGGCGCATGATCTCCCGGGCTACGGTCAGTCCGCCCACCCCGGAATCAAACACGCCGATCGGCGCCTGCGAGCTCATCGATTCTCATCCTCCCCAAATGCTTCCAGAGCCGACTGAATCAGCTCTTCTACCAGGGCACGGATCGGATATCCCTGCTCATCCCAGAGCATCGGATACATACTGATCGATGTAAAACCGGGAAGAGTGTTGATCTCATTGAAAACAACCCGGTTGGTTCCCTCCTCCAGGAAGAAATCCACCCTTGCCATTCCCCGTCCATCCACGGCTTCGAAGATCTCCATCGATGCCCGGCGGATCTCCTCCCGCTTCTCTTCCGGAATATCCGGGGAAAGAATCGTCAGGGATTCGGAATTATTGTACTTCGCATCATAATCATAGAACTCGGCGGCCGCCTTCACTTCACCGACCCCCGAGGCACGGATCACACCGCCCCGCTCCAGGATGGCGCACTCCATCTCCCGGCCGACGATGGCCTCCTCCACCAGAATCTTGGAGTCCTCCGCCGCTGCCACCTTCAGGGCCTGCACCAGCCCCTCCCGGTTTTTCGCCTTGGAAACTCCCTTGGAGGAACCGGCATTGGAGGGCTTGACGAACACAGGATAGGGCAGGGCAGCCTCTACCCGGGCCACTACCGCATCCATATCTCTCAGCTCTTTCCTGCGCACAGGAACGAACTTCGCCTGATCCACCTCCAGATCATCTACAATCACTTTCGTAAAGAATTTGTCCATGGAGACGGCGGAGGAAAGCATGCCGCAGCCCACGCAGGGAAGCTTCGCCAGAGCCGTCAGGCCCTGTACCGTTCCGTCCTCCCCGAACAGACCATGCAGCACCGGATAGACCAGGTCAATCTTCTTTTCCTCGGTCCGGCCGTCCCGGATCAGGATCAGACCTCCCACCAGGGCATCCGGCACCAGAATTGCCTGGACCTGGCTCTCCCGCCAGCTGCCATCCTTCAGCTGTTCCAGGGAATCTGCCAGCAGCCATTTTCCTGCCTTGGTGATTCCCACGAGTATCAGTTCATATTTTTCCTGATCAATGGCGGCCGCCACGGTGGCCGCGGACATACAGGAAATCTCATGTTCGGAGGACTGGCCTCCGAATAAAAGCGCTATTGTTTTCTTTTCCATCATTCCATCACATCTTTTCCGGTTCCGGATAGTCCACACCAAAAGTTTCCACAGTTACCTTCTCCATTACCTGGGGTTCCAGCGGACGATCCGAATAATCTGTCATGGTCATGGCAATGCGGTCTACCACATCCAGGCCTTCCGTCACTGCACCGAAAGCGGCATACTGTCCATCCAGATGAGGCGCCGCCTGATGCATGATAAAGAACTGAGAGCCGGCCGAATTCGGGGACATGGCTCTCGCCATCGAAAGCACACCCTTCGTGTGCTTCAGGGTATTCTTCACACCGTTTTTCGTAAACTCACCGCGGATGCTGTAGCCGGGGCCACCCATGCCGGTGCCTTCCGGATCTCCGCCCTGGATCATGAATCCAGCAATGACCCGGTGGAAGATCAGGCCGTCATAGAAGCCCTTCTTTACCAGACTGATAAAATTGTTTACTGTATTGGGAGCTACTTCAGGATAAAGCTCCGCTTTCATCGTTTCGCCATTCTGCATGGTAATCGTAACGATCGGATTCTGTGCCATAACAATCTCCTGTTCTGCTGCGAAAACTTCACAGCTAAATTCAAGAATATCTTTCGGCGGAAACACCGCCCTCACCTTTGCTATAGTACGTGATTTTAGCCTCAGTGTCAAGGGTGAAGACTGGTGACACCGAAGGCGGGAAGCCGCCCAGGGGCGGGGACTGGTGATGGCTGAAGGCGGGAAGCCGCCCAGGGGCGGGGACTGGTGATGGCTGAAGGCGGGAGGCCGCCCAGGGGCGGGGACTGGTGCTGTTTATAGGCGGGAAGCCGCCGATCCCGCAGGCTGGTGCAAAATATCCCCGGGCTGAAGGAGGCCTGCTCGCCTGCTTTACGGACGAGATATATGGACTGTTTTTCGCCGCGGGCTTCTGGAACAGGCAACGAAGCCTTGCAACAAATCTGCACAGATGCGTTCATGCATCGCTTATGGCTTGCATGAACGTATCTGTGCAGTATACGAGAAAGTCAGCATCAGAACGTAATATATGTTCATTTATCTCGCTGACTTTCTCGTATAGACCGGGGCGGCTCAAAACAGCCAAATCTCGCCGTAAAGCAGTCTGCGCTGCCCTACATCAGCCCTTGGGATATTTTGTACCTGCCTGCTCCATTCACACATCGCAGCATGGATGCCGGCTCACAAATACCGAAATTACTACATTAACGGCCAGTATCCTACACTTTCCGTGTCATACACCACTGCTTCCATGATCGTTTCCTGATCCTGGATCATCAGACTGGATACCACATTGGATTTACCTCCTCCTTTGCCTGAATGCGATCTTCAGAAGATCCATGACTTGAAAAAGACCCTCTTGCAACCATTGTAGAGATGGACTGTGTCGAAGGGAACCGGAAAAGCCGGAAAGTCCTCCTG
>CAMOYN010000227.1 GCA_946630035.1 uncultured Lachnospiraceae bacterium | reverse complement strand
CGATCCTGACCATGCCGGAAGACGACAAGACCCACCCGATCCCCGACCTGACCGGATACATCACCGAGGGTCAGATCATCCTGTCCCGTGAGCTGTACCGCAAGGGTATCACTCCGCCCATCGATGTTCTGCCGTCTCTGTCCCGTCTGAAGGATAAAGGTATCGGCAAGGGCAAAACCCGTGAAGACCACGCAGATACCATGAACCAGCTGTTCGCTGCCTATGCCCGCGGCAAGGAGTGTAAAGAGCTGATGGCCATCCTGGGTGAGGCGGCTCTGTCCGAAGTCGATCTGCAGTACGCGAAGTTTGCGGATGCCTTCGAAGAGAAGTATGTATCCCAGGGTTATGAGACCAACCGTTCCATCGAGGAAACCCTGGATATCGGCTGGGAGCTGCTGCGTGAGATGCCCAGAGGCGAGCTGAAACGTATCCGCGACGCTTATCTGGAGAAGTGGTACGATCAGAAAGAAGAGTAATCAGACCATTAGGCTCTGCCGCCGGGGGATGGATCCATCCGGCAGAGGAGCCGCAGTGTAGACACAGAAAGGTGGTGCTGTTATGGCCCGTTTAAATGTCAATCCTACACGAATGGTTCTCGGCCAGCTGAAAAAACAGCTCAGGGTTGCTCTTCGCGGTCACAAACTGATGAAGGACAAGCGCGACGAACTGATGAAGCGCTTCCTGGACCTCGCCCGGGAGAATAAAAAACTCCGGGAAGAGGTGGAGGCTCAGCTGTCAGAAGTCTATACCAGCTTTTCTGTCGCCAGCTCGGTGATGACACCCAGCATGATGGAAGAGGCGCTGATGTATCCCAAGCAGGGAGTGGCCCTGAAAGTCGGCAGCAAAAACGTCATGAGCGTAGACGTGCCGGTGTTTGATTTCGAGACGACACAGGCAGAGGGAAGCAATATCTTCCCCTATGGTTTTGCTAATACTTCCGGAGAACTGGATACTTCCATCGAGAAACTCTCCGCCATTTTCCCCACCATGCTGAAACTCGCAGCCATGGAAAAGGAAGCGAACATGCTGGCGGAAGAGATCGAGAAGACCCGCCGCCGGGTAAATGCGCTGGAGTATGTAAAGATCCCGCAGTACCAGGAGACGATCCGCTACATTCAGATGAAACTGGATGAAGACGAGAGAAGTACGCAGACCCGTCTGCAGAAGGTGAAAGAGATGATCGCAAAGGATGCGATCGAAGAAGCCAGAGAGCGCGATATGCAGGCGCTCGAAGAGCTCCGAAAGAAGAGTTCGTAGTAGGTTTTTACAATTTCGTAATAAAACTGGGGAGGCCCGCCGGAAGGCGCCTCCCCTTTTTCGATTAATATCTCCCTGGATTTTCGCAGGGGGTGGAGGAAATGTTTTTTTCTTTTTTTATGGGAACGGTTGAGTTTGTGACGGTTTTCTGGTATGCTATTCGGGAGCAAAAAACGGGGATTCTGGACGAGAGGATATGGATCCGGCCGCGGATGCGACGCGGGAAAGAGTTTTTATGGGTTATAATGACAGAGATTCAGAAGATCTGAAGGAGCTGCTGAAGGCGGCGGAGCAATCCGGAGATGAGGCAGCGATTAATCAGGTACAGAGTATTATAAATGAGAGACGCAGGCGCCGGAAGAGAAAGCACATTCTGAAGCGCCTTTTTGTGGTTCTCTGCCTTGTCATGGTGGGGGGCGTCATCGCCGGAGTGATGGCGAACCGCCTGTACTATAATTATGGGCCGCCCTCGATGGCAGCGACCACCGCGGTGCCGGAAACCTCCACGGAGGCGGAGACCCTGGCCATCCAGGTGAACGAAGAGAGCTCCACGGCATCCTTTGAGGTGGAGACCGGAGCCTTTGAGGAAGTCCTGGAGATGGACGAATTCCGGGCTCTCCTGGCCGATGGCACTTTGTCGGCACAGGAAGTGGTAAAACGATATGCCCGACAGAATGATATTAAGATCGAAGAGTATCCGAGCCGCATCATCCGGCTGCTGGGAAATAATCCCGAGACGTTGGAATTCGTGTTGAATTACCCGGCCAAAAGAAAAAAGAAGGTGCAGATTGACCGGACCGAATTCCAGAATCTGGACCGCGTTCCCCTCCTGATTCAGTGGGATGAGCGCTGGGGCTATCACAAATACGGCAGCGCTGTCATGGGCCTTACCGGATGTGGACCCACCTCCCTGTCCATGGTGGCACTGTACCTCACGAAGAATCCGGAATATACACCGGAGTGGGTGGCGGATTTCAGTGCAGATAACGGCTATTACGTAAAAGGAAGCGGCTCTGCCTGGGCTCTGGTGGACCGCGGTGCGAAAAAACTGGGGATGAATGTAAAGGAAATCTCCATCAGCCGCAGCAGCATTGAAGACCGGCTCCGGGAAGGGACACCGCTGATCGCCGTGGTGGGACCCGGCGATTTCACAGACAACGGACATTTCCTGGTAATGACCGGGGTGGAAGACGACAAGATCCGGCTGAACGATCCCAACAGCTACATCCGCTCCGAACGGCTGTGGGATTTCGATGAGCTGGAAAGTCAGCTGCGTGTGGTGTGGGCCCTGAGCCCCAACGAAGAAACCCTGGAATCCCTCGCCGCCCAGGAAGAGGAGAACACAGAGGAGGATCGCAGCTCCGAGAACACCGGAGATGGCGGCGAAGAGGCGGACCCGGAAGACGGCGGAGACACCGGTGAGAACGAGGACTCCGGAGAGAACGGAAACACCGGAGAAAATGAGGAATCCGGGGAGGAAGGAGACACCGGAGAAGACGAAAACTCCGTGGAGGACGGAGATTCCACGGAAATCGGGATGGAACACGAGGAATAGGGACAGAAAGGAAGCGAAAGCATGTCTTGGTTTAAGGATATGTTTATTAAGAGAGTGCCGATCTTCAAGAAAAGAGACCGTGCAGCCTGGCAGCAGATCCGGGACATATTAAAAGAAGCGGGGGTAGCCGGCGTCAAGTCCGGCCACTATCTGCAGGAAACTGTGATGGGAGGCGGCTGCGGAGCCAAACTGGATCCCAGAGACTTCGGACCCAACGGGAAAATCGACCGGGATATCTACTGGATCCAGGTCCCCCTGACCGAAGAAGAACACGCCCGGGAGATCCTCCGCCGGAACGGAATCGTCCCGGTGGTGGAAGAGGACGTGCTGCTGGACGCCGCCCTCCGGAAAAAGCCCCACGACGACAACCGGTTCTAAGACAGAAGGAGACAGGGGACGGTCCTTTGTCTCCTTTTTTTAGGAGACAAAGGACCGTCCCCTGTCTCCTTCTGTCCCCACCTATCTCATTGCAAACAAGCGAGTTACAATCAATCGTTAATAATTGCAATATAAATGTAATATTTGTAACAATTGCGAAATGATCATAATTTTTCTTTAAAAAATGACACAAATTATTGACAAAATATTGTTATTTATTTATCATAATCGGGTTGATTTTTTGTGTCAAGAGGACTAGTATATGAAAGGGTCGAATCTAAAGTTTTTCTAAACATTCGATCAAATTTCTATAACATTATGAGGAGGGAATGTTATGATCAGTTTCATTCTTTGTTTCGCCATCCTGATCTGTGGTTACCTTTTCTATGGTAAGTATGTGGATGGTATCTTCAATCCGGATGACCGGGAGACACCGGCGGTGGCGATCAACGATGGTGTGGACTATGTAGTTATGCCGGAGTGGAAGCTTTTCCTGGTTCAGCTGCTGAATATTGCCGGTCTGGGCCCGATCTTCGGTGCTCTGTC
>CAMOYN010000226.1 GCA_946630035.1 uncultured Lachnospiraceae bacterium | reverse complement strand
GGCATGAATCAGAGCCCCGCCGTATTCCGTTGTGGCAGCTACGATGGAAGGATCCCCGGCTTTCAGGTAGTAAGAATGAACGAAGTATACATACGCTCCCTGGGGTACTCCTTCAAAGAGTCTTTTTCCGGGAGCGATATTCAGGCAATTCCATCCCATATGAGGAATCTTGATATCCTCTCTGGGCGGAATCCGGAGAATCTCTCCGGGGAGGATCTGAAGTCCCGGCACACCATCGGTCTCATCGCTTCGCGCAAACAGAAGCTGCATCCCGAGGCAGATTCCAAGGAGAGGTTTTCCGGACGCTGCGACCTCCTGCAGTACTTCCACCAGTCCAAACCGGTTCAGATTTTCCATGGCATCTCCAAAAGAGCCCACTCCGGGCAGTATAACTTTTCCGGCCTCACGGATCACCGACGGATCCCTGGTGGGAACTGCTTCCTGTCCAAGAGAGAGAAGGGCCTTTTCCACGCTCTTCAGATTGCCCGCATCATAATCAATAATCGCTATCATATATCGCTTCACCCCCGCGATTTCCGAAAATACACGCAAACTACAGTATAGCAAAAAATGCGTGGATAATCAATTCTTTTTATGTTATATTGTTATAAGATATGACGAGTGGAGGAACAGTCCATGGATTATTCTTACGAGCCAATCATACCCAATCAGGATCTGCCTTTTAAAATGTTTCAGTTCGAAGGGAAAAACGGTAACTATGTCAGAGAAAAACACTGGCATCAGGAGATCGAAATATTTGCCGTATTTGAAGGCAGCCTGACTTTCGTTCTCGGAGACACCCCACGGACACTTTCCGCGAATCAGCTGGTGCTGGTGAACTCCAATGAGATCCATTCGATCCGCGCTCCTGAGCCCAATACAACTCTGGTGGTGCAGATTCCCTTGTCCCAGTTCCGGGAGCATCTGTCCCCGGCCGGACTGATCTCCTTCCGCCATGGGATACCGGAATGCGACCCCGAGACCGTCACCCTGCTGCAGGATTTATTCCAATCCTATCAAAGCCAGGAATCCGGACATTTTTTCAAGGTGAAAAGCCTCTATTACCATCTCCTGTACCGGCTTGTTACCCTCTATCAGATCCAGTTCATCTCACCGGAGATCGAAAATCTGAACCTGAATCTGAACAAACTGTCCCGTATCACGGATTATATTTCCAAAAACTATTCCAGGGACATCAGCCTGGAATCCCTGGCCCGGGTATTCCACTATTCTCCCACATACCTGGCCCACATGTTCAAGCGTTACGCCGGTATCACCTTTAAAGCCTATCTGCAGAGTATCCGTCTCGAACATGCCCGGCACGATATGGAGACCACCGATCTCACCCTGGCAGAGATCGCCTCCGCCAATGGTTTTGCCAATCCCAAGGCCTTCAGCCATGCTTTTCTGCAGCAATTCGGCTTCCTGCCCAGTCAGTACCGCAGAAAAACCGTTCCCTCTTTTTGATTGATCCGAAATTGACAAGAATTCGCCCTGAAATGAATAACTTTTAGGGCGTTTTTTTTTGCCAAATCCACTATAATAAAATAAAAAAGCGGTTTCTCATGCAAAAAAATGAGACACCGGGAAAGGATCCTGTTATGGTTATTCAATCTGTCAATGATGCTTCATTTCAGACCTATGGCAGAGTGATCCGGGGAATCGATGTCTCCGATATGATCGAAGAGATGAAGCATACACCCATGCCGGAGGATACTACGATCTATGAGCCTACAGATCCTGCACTGGAAGCCCTGGCATCGGCTGCTGTTTTCCGCAGCCGCATCTACGGAGAGCTTCCGATCCAGGTAGGATACTGCAACGGATTCAACCGTTCACTGAATGCCGTAGAGTACCATCGTTCATCCGAAATCAATATTGCGGTTACCGATATGATTCTTCTCCTGGGCCGTCAGCAGGACATCACGGAAGAGTTCCGATATGATTCCGCCAAGATCGAAGCATTTCTGGTTCCCGCCGGAACGGTGGTAGAGATGTATGCCACCACCCTTCACTATGCTCCCTGTTCCGCGGACGGCAAACCCTTCCTCTGCACGGTAATTCTCCCCCGGGGAACGAATTTCGAGCTGGAAGACACCCATGCTGCCCTGGAGAATCCGGTCGTCGAAGATGCACTGCTTACAGCGAAGAACAAATGGCTGATTGCCCATCCGGACGCCCATATTGAGGGAGCACATGCCGGTATTTTCGGAGAAAACATTACATTATAATAATGACTAAAAATCATCACGAGGAGGTTTATCCATGAATAACGTACCTGTTGTAAAAATCGGTATTGTCGGCGTCAGCCGCGACTGTTTCCCTGCTTCTCTGACCATTTCCCGCCGCGAAGCTCTGGTAAAAGCCTATACCGCAAAGTATGGTGCTGCCGACATCTATGAATGCCCTGTTACCATCATCGAGAGCGAAATCGATATGGTAAATGCGCTGGAAGACATCAAGAAAGCCGAATGTAATGCACTCTGTGTTTTCCTCGGCAACTTCGGTCCTGAGATTTCCGAGACCCTTCTCGCCAAGCATTTCGACGGCCCTGTCATGTTCTGTGCGGCAGCCGAAGAGAGTCAGGACAACCTCATGGACGGCCGTGGCGACGCTTACTGCGGCATGCTGAATGCCAGCTACAACCTGGCTCTTCGCAATGTCAAGGCTTACATTCCGGATTATCCGGTAGGCGATGCCGAGGATTGTGCAGATATGATCCACGACTTCCTTCCGATCGCCCGGGCTGCCATCGCACTGAAAGATCTGAAGATTATCTCCTTCGGACCTCGTCCCATGAACTTCCTGGCCTGCAACGCCCCCATCAAGCAGCTTTACAATCTGGGTGTGGAGATCGAGGAGAACTCTGAACTGGATCTGTATGAGTCCTTCCTGAAACATGCCGACGATCCCCGTATCCCCGAGGTACAGGCAGATATGGCAGCAGAACTGGGTGCCGGCAACAAGAAACCGGAAATTCTGGCGAAGCTGGCACAGTATGAACTGACGCTGAAAGACTGGGTGGAAGCACACCGCGGTTATCGTAAATATGTGACCCTCACCACCAAATGCTGGCCTGCCTTCCAGACCATGTTCGGCTTTGTTCCCTGCTATGTAAACAGCCGTCTGACCGGTCAGGGCATCCCCGTTTCCTGCGAAGTAGATATCTACGGAACTCTCTCTGAGTTCATCGGAACCGTTGTCAGCCAGGATATCGTTACTCTGCTGGACATCAACAACTCTGTTCCGAAGGATATGTACAGAGAAAGCATCGAAGGCAAATTCCCTTACAAACATACCGATACCTTCATGGGCTTCCACTGCGGTAATACCTGCAGCAGCAAGCTGGCATTCCATGAAATGAAATATCAGAAGATCATGGCCCGTTCCCTGCCGATCGAGGTTACCAATGGCACCCTGGAAGGCGACATCGCTCCCGGCAAGATCACCTTCTATCGTCTGCAGAGCACAGCGGATAACAAGCTTCGTGCCTATGTAGCCGAAGGTGAGGTACTGCCCGTTGCAACCCGTTCCTTCGGTGCTATCGGCGTTTTCGCCATCCCGGAGATGGGACGCTTCTATCGCCACTGGCTGCTGGAGAAGAACTTCCCTCATCATGGTGCCGTAGCTTTCGGTCATTTCGGAAAGCAGCTCTATGATGTATTCAAATTCATCGGTGTTCCGGTAGAGGAGATCGGATACAATCATCCCGCCGGCGACCGTTATCCCGGAGAGAATCCCTTCTGATTAAAGGAGGTGCCATATGTATTATATAGGAATTGATCTGGGTACTTCCGCCGTAAAACTGCT
>CAMOYN010000225.1 GCA_946630035.1 uncultured Lachnospiraceae bacterium | reverse complement strand
TGTATGACCGTCCCGCCTGGACCGGTCTGAAGTATGAGACCGAGTGCTACTTCCCCACATGGATCAACAAGGAGAGCGCTCCTCACGTTCAGGCACTGGCAGAGGCACACAAGGCCATGTTCGGCGAGAAGCGGATCGGAACACCGGCGTCCATGGAAAAGAGAGAAGGACGTCCCCTGATCGATAAGTGGACCTTCTCCACCAATGGCGTGGCCATCCAGGGCCGTTTCGGTATCCCCTGCGTGGGCTTTGGCCCCGGCGCAGAGTCTCAGGCCCACGCCCCGAATGAGATCACCTATAAGCAGGATCTGGTGACCTGTGCCGCCATGTATGCTGCCATGCCCGGTCTCTACAAGGGAACCGGCAAGGAAGAAGTGACCCAGTTCCGCGCCCCCGGCACAGACAAATAAACGAGATAGCAGAAATAACAGAAATAACAGAAATAGCAGATACCCCTGAATAAAAGCGAACCGGTTCTGCGTGAAGCCGGAAAGGATGAGGAAAGATTATGTCAAAGACTGTAGAATTAGCAGAAAAGCTTGCAAAACTGAATATTGCTGACATGTTTGAAAATGATTTTTACTGGACCTGGGATAAGACCGATGATGAGCTGGCCGCCGTTTTTGCCGTGGCAGACGCTCTGCGGGATCTGAGAGAGAACAACAAATCCACGAAGATCTTTGACTCCGGCCTGGGAATTTCCATTTTCCGTGACAATTCCACCCGTACCCGCTTCTCCTTTGCCAGCGCCTGCAATCTGCTGGGTCTGGAAGTACAGGATCTGGATGAGAAGAAATCTCAGATCGCTCATGGCGAGACCGTCCGTGAAACCGCCAACATGGTGAGCTTCATGGCAGATGTCATCGGTATCCGGGACGATATGTTCATCGGCGAGGGTCACAAATATCAGAAGACCTTCATGGATGCTGTGACCGAGGGACACCGGGACGGTATTCTGGAGCAGAAACCTACCCTGGTGAATCTGCAGTGCGATGTGGATCATCCCACCCAGACCATGGCCGATATGGCCCATGTGATCAATTCCTTCGGCGGCGTGGAGAATCTGAAGGGCAAAAAGGTCGCCATGACCTGGGCTTATTCTCCCAGCTACGGCAAGCCCCTGTCTGTACCTCAGGGTGTCATCGGACTGTTTACCCGCTTTGGTATGGATGTGGTTCTGGCCCATCCCGAGGGATACGATGTGATGGGTGAAGTGGAGGAGGTTGCCAGAGCGAACGCAGCTAAGAGCGGCGGCTCCTTCACGAAAGTTAACAGCATGGAAGAGGCCTTTAAGGATGCGGATATCGTTTATCCTAAGAGCTGGGCTCCTTTTGCTGCCATGGAAAAACGGACACAGCTCTATCAGGCAGGCGATGCAGCCGGTATCGATGCCCTGGAAAAAGAGCTGCTGGCCAACAACGCAAAATTCAAGAACTGGACCTGCACCGAAGAGCTGATGAAGACCACCCGGGACGGTAAGGCGATGTACCTGCACTGCCTGCCCGCCGATATCACCGGTCTCTCCTGCGCCGAGGGTGAGGTGGAGAATTCCGTATTTGACCGCTACATTCCTTCCCTTTACAAGCAGGCTTCTTATAAGCCCTATGTGATCGCTGCCATGATTTTCCTGGCAAAGGTCAAGGATCCGGTTGCTGCACTGAAGATGCTGGATGCCCAGGCCGGCCCCAGAAAATGCTTCTGATAAACCGGAGGAATCGGATTAATCGAAGGAATCTGTATTCAGGATAAACAAAGAGGCGGTTCGGAGAAAAATGGTTTACTCCGGACCGCGTCTGCTTTTAGAGAAAGGAATCGATATGGAGAAGAAACGTATTGTAGTGGCCCTGGGAGGCAATGCATTGGGGAAGAACCTTCCGGAGCAGATGATTGCCGTAAAGAATACGGTAAAAGCCATCGCAGATCTGATTGAGGCCGGACATGAAGTGGTCATTTCCCATGGAAACGGACCTCAGGTAGGCATGATTCAGGAAGCGATGACATTGCTCACCCGCTCCAACCCGGAGAAATATGTGCCCTGTCCTCTGTCGGTCTGTACGGCAATGAGTCAGGGCTACATCGGATATGACCTGCAGAATTTTCTGCGGGAAGAACTCTATAACCGGGGGATCGAGCAGGATGTCACCAGCTGCCTGACACAGGTGGAGGTGGATCCGGAGGATCCGGCCTTCGCGAATCCCACCAAACCGATCGGAGCCTTCCTCACGAAGGAGGAGGCGGATCAGCTGGTGCGGGAGAGGGATTACACCGTGGTGGAGGACGCCGGCCGGGGTTATCGCCGGGTCGTAGCCAGCCCGAAGCCGAAGAGAATCGTGGAGCTCTCCACCATTAAGGCTCTGGTAGACACCGGTCATGTGGTGGTAGCCGCCGGCGGCGGTGGGATCCCGGTGTTCCGAACCGAGGGTTTCCATCTGAAGGGAGCTCCCGCCGTGGTGGATAAGGATTTCGCCTCCGAACTGCTGGCGGAGGATCTGGACGCCGATTACCTGATCATCCTGACCGCCGTGGAAAAAGTAGCCATTCATTTTAATCAGCCGGACCAGCAGTGGCTGGACCGCCTGACGCCGGAAGAAGCCAGAAAATACATGGCCGAGGACCAGTTTGCCAAAGGGTCCATGCTGCCGAAGGTAGAAGCCGCCGTGAAGTTTGCCGAGTCCAAGCCGGGCCGCACCGCCCTCATCACTTTGCTGGAAAAAGCCAGAGACGGCATCGAGGGAAAGACCGGAACCCGGATCGAACAGAACTGACAAACCACCGGGGACAGGTCCCGACGGCTGCCGAGCCGTTGGGACCTGTCCCCGGTGGTTTATTTTACAGATGGATCCGGCAGACCAGGGAACTTCTTCCGGTGAGCTCCCGAGTTCTCTCATCCGGCTGTCCGAAACCGCCGTAGAGCAGGATATCGGATTCCGGCTTTTCGGCGCTTCCGTCCTCCCGGATCACCAGGAGCCGTTTCTTAGGTACCGTCAGTGTCACTTCCCGGGATTCGCCGGCGGCAAGTGCCACCCGGGCGAAGGATACCAGTTTCGGATTGGGTACTTCCCAGGGGCTGTTTTCTGCCTGGGCGTAGATCTGAAATACTTCTTCCGTGGCACGGCCGCCGGTATTTTCCAGGAGGGCTTTCATGAGGATCGCATCCTCTGTCATGGCCTGGATCTGGAAATCCCGCACCTGAGCCCGGCCGTAGGTAAGTCCGTAACCGAAGGGGTAGAGTGGTTGGTTGTGCAGGAACCGGTAGGTGCGTCCCTTCATGGAGTAGTCGGTGAAGTCCGGCATCTCGGACAGGTCGCGGTAAATGGTGACCGGCAGCTTGCCGGTGGGCTCCGAGTCGCCAAACAGGATTCGTGCCGTTTCCAGACCGCCCCGCCCGCCGGGGTACCAGGCCTGAAGCACGGCCGCGGCCTTCTCGTCGGCGAGATTCAGATTCATGGCACTGCCGCTCATCATGATGACAATTACCGGCTTCCCGGTTCCCAGCACGGCTTCCAGCAGCGTCTGCTGACCTCTGGGAAGATCCAGGTCCGTCTTGTCTCCGGAGGCGTAGGAGTTGCCCGTATCGCCCTCCTCCCCTTCCAGCGTCTCATCCAGCCCAAGACACAGGATACAGACATCGGAATGATTGGCCACGGTCAGAGCCTCGGAGATTCGGTCGTCTTCCATCGCCAGATCCTCCACCTTGTCTTTGAAGAGGTGACATCCCTGGGAATACAGGACCCGGATGTCTTCCCCGGCCAGATCCTGGATTCCCTCCAGAACCGTAATATACCGGGAGGCGGTGCCGTGGTAATTGCCCGCCAGGGCAGCCCGGCTGTCGGCATTAGGCCCGATGACGCCGATGGTTTTCAGTTTCTTCCGTTCCAGCGGAAGGATTCCGTTGTTCTTCAGGAGGACGATGCTTTC
>CAMOYN010000224.1 GCA_946630035.1 uncultured Lachnospiraceae bacterium | reverse complement strand
TATCTTCATGGAATATTTTATCATCGATGAGGGCGTGATGTGGGGCAGCATCCTGAAGATCCTGGCGGAGAAAGCAAAGAATGGCGTGGATGTGCGGGTGATGTACGATGGCATGTGTGAAATGTCCACCCTCACCTCGGATTATCCGAAGCGAATGGAGAGGCTGGGTATAAAGTGCAGACCATTCTCTCCCATCAGCCCCTTTGTATCCACCCATTACAATTACCGGGATCATAGGAAAATTCTGGTGATCGACGGCAAGGTCGCCTTCAACGGCGGCGTGAATCTGGCAGATGAATATATCAACCGGATTGAAAGATTCGGTCACTGGAAAGATACAGCGGTAATGCTGAAGGGGGAAGCTGTGCAGAGCTTCACCCTGATGTTCCTGCAGATGTGGAATATCTGGGAAGCCCAGCCAGTCTGGGGCGAAGTGCAGGCCCCCGGAGAAAAGTCCCAGGCCCCCGGAGAAAAGTCCCAGGCCTCCGGAGAAAAGCCCCAGGCCCCCGGGGATAAAGCGGCGTCCGGGCTCCCGGCAGCCCCTCTGTTCTCCGAAGTTATTTCCGACGGTTTTGTCATGCCCTACTGTGACTGCCCTCTGGACGACGACAAGGTGGGAGAGTGTGTCTATATGGACATCCTGAACCGGGCGAAACATTATGTCCACATCATGACCCCCTATCTGATTCTGGACAATGAACTGGAAACCGCTCTGAAATTTGCCGCCGAGCGAGGCGTGGACGTGCGCCTGATCCTCCCCGGGATCCCTGACAAAAAAGCCGCTTACGCTCTGGCGAAGGGCCACTACCGCTCCCTGACAGAAGCCGGCGTCAGGATCTATGAATATACCCCCGGTTTCGTCCACGCCAAGGTATTTGTCAGCGACCAGGAAAAAGCCGTGGTGGGCACCATCAACCTGGACTACCGCAGCCTGTACCACCATTTTGAATGCGCCACCTATCTGTATCGCGTAAGCTGTATTCCGGAGATCGAAGCCGACTTCCAGAATACACTGGCAAAGTGCCGGGAAGTGACACCGGAGACCATCCGAAATGAGAAAATTACATATAAGATTCTGGGTGCTGTCATGAAACTGATCGCACCTCTGATGTAAAAGCCACCGGGGACAGGTCCCACTGGCGGGGTTTCCGCCAGAGGGACCTGTCCCCGGTGGTTTGCCCGGTGGTTGCCCGATGGTTGTCCCTGGCGGGATTTCCGCCAGCGGGACCTGTCCCCGATGGTGGCCGGCGGTGGCTGTCACTCAAATAGTGGGGTGGTCTCGAGGAAGAAGGCGCTGATTTCCTCGGGGGTGTACTGCGGGTTCTTCGACCACCATTTCACGGTCTCTGCGAAATCGCAGACCATGTGATTCAGCATATAATCCTGGGGGACGAAGCTGGCCCGGGTCTTCCCGGAATGGGCGAACAGTTCTTTGAGATGCTCTTTGAAGGTGAGCATGAAGACCTCTCCGCTCTCCCCGGAGAGGATCCCGGGCAGAACATCCATATGTTCCTGCAGATGATACAGGATATGGGTGATCAGAGCCCGGGTATCGTGCTCGTCTGAGAAGTCGTGGGTCTTTTCCTTGCCGGAATCTTCGGAGAATACATGCTCAAAAATCTCGGTGCAGAGGGATTTCAGGAGATCATCCTTGGTCTCAAAATGGGTGTAGAAGGTGGTGCGGCCGATATCGGCGGTGTCGATGATATCCTGCACGGTTATTTTGGTATAGGTTTTTTTATTCAGCAGTTCTGTAAATGCTCTGAAAATGGATTCTCTGGTTTTTCTCTGTCTGCGGTCCATGATAATACTCCTGAACATTTTTGTGGATTTGTTCCGTAACGGACGATTGGCGTGTTCTGATTATTGACGCAGTGAAACTCCTTGTCTAAAATACAAGACGAACATGGTGTTCGGTAATGAATGGATTATACGGAATGAAAAGCCTTGTGTCAAGGAGGAGCTTATGTTGCATCATTGGCTTGAGAATGAGCCGAAGGAAACGCTGGTCTGTGCTGTCTTATCGGTGATTTCCCTGGTTCTGAGCATTACAGGTGCCCTAAAAGCGGTACTGCCCTTTGATATTGCCTGGATTGCTATTATTCTGTGCGGGACGCCGATTCTGATCGGTGCTTTTAAAGGAGTTATCTTTGAGCATGACATCAAAGCGGACCTTCTCGTGTCGCTGGCACTGATTGCCTCCGCACTGACGAAGGAATATTTTGCCGCCGGTGAGGTGGCGCTCATTATGCAGATCGGTTCGCTGCTGGAGGATTATACCTCCGGAAAAGCCAGGGAGAGCATCGAAAAACTGATAAAGATCACGCCCCAGAGAGCCCGCGTCCTGCGTGACGGCATTCCGGCAGAAATCCCGGTGGAAGAAGTGAAGGTCGGGGACGTTCTCAGTGTTCTGGCCGGAGAGACCGTTCCTGTGGACGGAACGATCCTCACCGGCGAGACTTCTATTGACCAGTCTGTCATGACGGGGGAGAGCATTCCCGTGGACAAAACCGCCGGGGATACGGTTTCGAGCGGCACGATCAATCAGTACGGTACATTTACCATGCGGGCGGATTCGGTCAGTGCCGACAGCTCCCTGCAGCGGATGGTCCGGCTGGCGGAGGAAGCGGAAGAGAACAAGGCTCCCATCGTTACGGCCGCCGACCGCTGGGCGACCTGGCTGGTTGTGATTGCCCTGTCCTGCGCCGTGATCACCTGGATTGCCACCGGAGAGTTCATGCGCGCTGTCACCGTGCTGGTCGTATTCTGCCCCTGCGCTTTCATTCTGGCGACCCCTACCGCGGTGCTGGCCGGGATCGGGAATGCGGCCAGGGTGGGTATCATCGTGCGTTCCGGCGATGCCCTGGAACGGCTCTCAAAGATCCGCCGGGTTGCTTTTGATAAAACCGGTACGCTGACCTACGGAAAACCGCAGGTGACCGCCGTGGTCAGTGTCTTGCCGCAGTTTTCGGATTCGGATATCCTGCGGATGACGGCGCTGGCAGAACAGCAATCGGAGCATCCTCTGGGAAAAGCCATCTGGTCCGCCTATGAAAAGGCCGGCGGGAAAAATGAGACGGCCGGGGATTTTCATGTGATTGCCGGTCAGGGAGTATCCGCCGTCGTGGAGGGGAAAACGATACTTGCCGGCAAAGAAGATTTTATGCGGTCCCGGAATATCGATGTCGGACCGTGCAGGGAGGCCTGCCAGTCCGAACTCGATCAAGGAGCCACTGTAGTATACACTGCGATCGAAGAACAACCCATCGGATTCATTGCCCTCCGGGATACATTACGGGAAGACGCAAAGGCAACCCTGGAGAAACTGAAATCCGTCGGCATCACCCCCATGCTCCTGACCGGAGACAACGAACAGGCCGCCTCGGCCATCGCCGCCAGCGCCGGGATCACCGATGTACGCGCGAACCTTCTGCCGGAAGAGAAGATGAACATTATCCGGGGATATGCCGGAGGGGCGGAGCCCATTTGCATGATCGGCGACGGAGTGAATGATGCCCTGGCCCTGACCAGCGCCGACGCAGGAATCGCCATGGGCGGAATCGGATCCGACATCGCAGTAGAATCCGCCGACGCCGTCCTTGTAAGCGATGACATAAAACGCCTTCCCTATCTCTTTGATCTCATGCAGAAAGTGATGAAGAAAGTACAGATCAACATCATCGCCTCCCTGATTATAAACCTCACCGCCGTAGTACTGTCCGCCCTCGGAATCCTGACCCCGATCACCGGCGCCCTGTGGCACAACTGCGGCTCCGTGTTCGTGGTAGTAAATGCCGCACTCCTCCTGCGGGTAAAAGACGAGTAATTCATGAGTCAGGAGGGACGGTTCTTTTTGACTCATTGTCTGCAATGAGTCAAAAAGAACCGTCCCTCCTGACTCAAATAGATGAAAAACATT
>CAMOYN010000223.1 GCA_946630035.1 uncultured Lachnospiraceae bacterium | reverse complement strand
AAAGCGGTCTACCACGCCGGGCACCATATCCAGAACTTTATTGACGGTATCCTGGTTCTTTACGCTTACCAGACGGGTGACACCGTTCTGGATCACCAGCACGGCACTGGGAGACATCTTGGCGCCCATACCGCCGCCGCCCAGATCACTTTTCTTCTCTGCATTCAGTCCCGCTCCGGCCCCAACACCAAAGCTCACATCCACCAGCGGAAGAATGATCGTGTCATTGATCGTGACCGGCTCTCCTACCACCGTCTTTGCGGCGACAAAGCCGTCCATTCCCTGCATCAGGGAATCCATTACCTCTCTGAAATTATTCTTATCCGCCATACCGGTGCCTCCTTCTCATAAAGAACTCTTCTGTCAAAAAATGTATTGTCGTTCTGAATTTTAGTATTATATGGACTGCATGACCTTCTGACCCTGGTATCCTGTCATCCCTGACGCACCTTTTTTATCAGTCTGCGAATATTTCCGTCCAGGAACAGGATCACTGCCGAGAACACAGGAACGATCAGATGAATCCGTCCTCTCGCATAGCATTTTCCCTCCAGGATCATCCGCTCAAAATCGCCGACCAGGCGATAGTCTCCGGAATCTCCGTAGACCGGATAAAACATATAGAATATCCCGAGGATCCATCCCGTCGAGGCGGGATCTCCCGTCCCCACAACTCCGTGAATCCGGAGTTTTCTGGGAAGAATATGTTTCAGAATGCGGAAGAACTCCCTCTTGACCCGGTGAAAACTGCGCACATTTTTCGGTTCCCGGATCTGATCCAGTAGATCCCTTATCTTCTGCAGTGGCCCGGGTTCTGTTTTCGGAGGCTTCGGGGAAGATTTCCGTTTCTTTTTCTTTTTCCGCTCTTCCGCGGCCTCACAGCGGTTCCCTTCCGTTTTCTCTCCGGAATCGGTGGTTTCTTCCCGGCGGATCTCCTCCAGCACTTCCTCCAGGGTGGAAGTGTCTTCCTCGGGTATACCTTCTGCTGTTTCTCCCGGCTCCTCCTCGGATGTCTCCTCCGATGTTTCCGGGAGGACATCCTCCGTCGATACTTCGGATGCATCCGAAGTATCCTCTGCGGACAATTCCTCCGGGCTGTCCGAAGCTGCCTCTGCTGCAGATTCCTCCATGGAAAAGATCGTAGTTTTTCCTTTTTTCAGGGTGAACATCAGGACTCTGGCGGAGAACCGCAAAGTTCCCTCTTTCAGTGCTGCCCGGACTTTCGCCAGGCCGAAGAATACATCAATGAGGACTTTAGCCTCGACTGCCTTGATATGATCACTGCTCCCCCGCGCAAAGATCTCATAGCGGATGGGCAGAATCAGAATCAGCAGGATCAGAACCAGCAGGACCGCCAGGATAACGAGCAGAATGCGGAGAAGAAACCACAGGATCCCTCCGATCACGCTGAGTACCTGTATCATTCAGGCATCACCCCCTCATGATCCAGTTTGTCCTGAAGATAAGCCGCCAGGTCTGCGCCGCCGGTGCGGTGAAAACACTCATCCACCATGCGGGCCGTGAGGTTCAGGGCATCTCCCCTGCCTCTGGCCAGTCCTACAATCACCAGATCTTCTTTGTTCTGATAGTAGGAGTGACGCAGCTGGTTGGCATCCACTATGTCCAGCTGGTTTCCCGGATGGGAGGGCATGGTCAGTACATAAATATCAAAGGTGGGTTTCTGCCGGCGGATCCGCCGCATCAACCGGTACCTGCTCCGGTCCGCCCGATCACCGACATATAGATTTTTCAACCATTTCATATCGAATCCGGCCTCCGGTCGCCTCCCTCTCAGTCTACGTCTTTTAATACATCTTTGTTCTTAACGATATAATCCACCAGAGAAACAATGGTCAGTATCGTGGAAGCGTAGATCAGCACCTGCTCCAGCATGTGCCAGGCTCCCATTTCCAGATGAAGGATCAGGCAGATCGTCATCACCATCTGGCAGACCGTCTTGGTTTTCCCCCAGTAGCTGGCGGCTATCACCGTCCCTTTTTCCGCCGCTATCAGGCGGAATCCGCTGATGACAAATTCCCTGCCGATCAGGATGACCACCACCCAGGCCGGGATCCGGCCCAGCTGAATCAGGCAGATCGCCGCCGATCCCACCAGCAGTTTATCCGCCAGAGGATCCATAAATTTCCCGAAATTCGTCACCAGATGATATTTCCTGGCGATATGGCCATCCAGGTAATCGGTAAAACTGGCGGCGCAGAATAATACCAGCGCAATCCAGTCACCGGTTTTTCCCATATCCGCCAGCAGGAAAAACACGAAAAAAGGAACCATCACAACCCGCATCAGCGTCAGTTTGTTCGGCAGATTCATGGTATCTGTTCCCCCACTAAATCATATTCTGCAGCGCCGGTTACCTTCACCCTCACGAGATCTCCTGTCATCAGATTCTCCTCCGATTCCAGGAACAGGTATCCGTCCACTCCAGGTGCATCCATATAAGTACGGCAGGCATAAACGCCGTTGTCCGGCAGAGTTCCCTCCACCATCACAACGAGTTCACGGCCCACCTGGGATTCCGCCTTGTCAAAGGCAATATCCTGCTGCAGCTCCATGATCTCGTCTCTGCGGGTCAGTTTCACTTCCTCCGGAATCTGATCCGGCATGGCAGCCGCCGGTGTATCTTCCTCCTGAGAATAGGCAAACACTCCCAGGCGGTCAAACTCCATCTCATTCACAAAGTCCAGCAGTTCCTGGTGATCCTCTTCCGTCTCTCCCGGGAATCCGCTGATCAGAGTTGTCCGCAACACAATATCCGGGATCCGCTCCCGCAGCTGCCGGATCCGCTCTGTGATATCCGCCCGGGTCGTCCGGCGGCCCATCCGCTTCAGGATGCGGTCGCTGGCGTGCTGGATCGGAATATCCAGGTAATGGCAAACCTTCGGGAGATCCCGCATGGTCTCGATCAGTTCATCGGTTAATTCTTCCGGATAGCAATACTGCAGACGGATCCAGAAAATACCGGGAATCTCGGACAGCCGGCGCAGCAGTTCCGGCAGGGACTTTTTCCCATAGAGATCCACTCCGTAGAGAGTCGTCTCCTGGGCCACAAGGATCAGTTCCTTCACGCCCCGGGCCGCCAGAAGTTTTGCCTGCAGCAGCAGGTCTTCCATCGGCACGCTGCGGTATCGTCCTCTTACCTTCGGAATGATGCAGTATGTGCAGCATTTGCTGCAGCCCTCGGCGATCTTCAGGAAGGCATAGTGACCTCCGGTGGTCAGAACCCGGTCCTTGACCGATACAGGTTTTGCACTGACATCCCGGAATGCTTTCGTTTTTCCTTCCGCCTCGTCGGAGGCTGCCACCGGTTCTTCCGGCTCCGGATTCTCCAGTGAGCGGATCACCTCCACGATCTTGTCAAAGGCCGTGGTTCCTATGATGGCGTCCACCTCCGGCATCTCCGTGAGGACCTCTTCCCGGTAACGCTCCGCCAGACATCCGGTCACCACCAGGCTGCGGCAGCGGCCGTTCTCCGGTTCTTTATATTTTGCCATCTCCAGGATCGTCTGGATACTCTCTTCCTTGGCATCCCCGATGAAGCAGCAGGTATTCACTACGATGATATCCGCCTCCGCTTCATCATAGGTCAGGCCGAATCCGGCTTCCTGAAGGAGTCCCAGCATCATCTCTGTGTCCACCAGGTTCTTATCGCATCCCAGGGACACAAAGCAGATGTTTTTTTCAGGTTCAGGCCTCATCATCCATCTCTCCGGATTCCGCCGGGATCTCTTCTGTCTCTTCCCCGGACTCAGCATCGTCCTCGGTGTCTTCTTCCAGGTCATCCTCAGCGGTCTCTTCCCCGTCTTCCATCTTATCGGAGACGTTCTCTTCCATGGTCTCTTCTTCCATGAGATCCTCTTCCTCGGGGGCTTCTTCGGTACGGATAATGTGAATATCTCCGTTCTTCA
>CAMOYN010000222.1 GCA_946630035.1 uncultured Lachnospiraceae bacterium | reverse complement strand
ATCAGCACCAGCACTCCGGCTCGTCCCAGACTGCCTCCTTCCGAGAACAGGGCCGTGGCCAGCCGCCACTTGCTGATGAATCCGGAAAAGAGCGGAAAACCGGCCAGGGACAGGCTGGAGATCAGAAGAGCGGTAAAGGTGAGGGGCATGCGGTAGGCAAGGCCGTCGATCTCATAGATATAATTCCGGTCGGTCTGATGCATGATGGCACCTACACAGAAAAATCCGCTGATCTTCATCACGGCGTGGAAGAGCATATGGGCCATTCCCGCCAGAAATCCCAGGGGCGTCATCGTGGAAAGCCCCAGCAATATATAGGAAAGATTACTGACCGTGGAATAGGCCAGCCGGCGTTTCAGGTGGGTTTCCCGGACACCGATGGTAGAGGCATAGGCGATGGTGATCATAGAGACGATCATTACTACGGCCTGGGCCCAGGTGCCGCGAATGTATTCCATGCCAAAACAGTAGCAGGTCAGGCGAAGTATCGCAAACACGCCGGATTTAACAACGGCTACGGCATGAAGCAGGGCTGTGACCGGCGTGGGTGCCACGGAAGCCGAAGGCAGCCAGCGATGAAATGGAAACACGGCCGCTTTTACGCCGAATCCGAAGAAAGCGAGGACATAGATCAGGAGAACGACATTTCCATGGCGGGCAATTCGTTCCAGATTCAGACATCCGCCAAAGGTAAACTCCAGATTCGTGGAGTAAAGAGCATAGAAAACCATGCCGATAAAAGCAAAAGCTGTGCCGCCGATCATATAATACAGGTACTGACGGGCGGCTCGTTTCGCCTTGGCTGTCATGGTGTGCATCACCAGCGGAAGGGTCACCATGGTCAATGTCTCATAGAACAGGTACATGGTGATGATATTTCCGGCCAGGGCCACTCCGAGAGTGACTCCGTAGGTAATCGTGTAGCAGGCCAGAAAGGTATTGACTCTTTCTTCGTGATGCATGTACTCGAAGGTGTACAGGGTGGCCAGGGGCCAGAGACAGGCCACCAGGGATCCGAAGAAGGCAGCCAGTCCGTCCACCCGCAGGGTCATCGGCAGATATTCTCCCAGGGAAAACAGAGTGCAGGTGCCCTTCGGACCTTGGAAAATCAGCCAGAGTGTGAGGATGGAATTTACAATCACCACGGATTCCACCACGATATTGCGTGTCTTCTCTTTCTGTATGGGAAACAGGAGCATATAGCATCCCAGAAGAATCGGAAAGAGGATCGGAATCAAAATCAGATACGTCGACATAGATTCCTCCTTCCTAGAAAAGCACGGATACCAGCTCCTCCAGGATATGAAGAAGAGGAGTGGGCCAGATGCCGAAGAGCACCGCGAGAATGGTCATGAGCAGCATGGGAAGGGTCATGAGCCAGCCCGGATCGGATGCCTTCTCATTTTCCAGGGATATCTCATCCGGCGTGCCGGGGAGAAAGGCCTGGATGGAAATCGTCAGCAGGTAACCGGCGGTCAGCAAGGCGCTGAGAAGCAGAATGACCGGTCCCAGCCATCCGATGACCGGAATCCCGGATTCCAGGGATCCGATGGCCAGATACCATTTACTGATAAAGGCACTGGTGGGCGGGATTCCTACCAGAGTCACGGAGACCAGGGTAAAGCACCACAGGGTGAGGGGCATCCCTTTCCCGATGCCTGCCAGCTCTTTTACCCGGGTACGGCCTGTCTGATGGATGATGGCTCCGGCGGACAGGAAGAGCGTGTCTTTCACCAGGGAATGGAAGATGACATGCAGGAGCGCTCCCGTGAAGGCCACGGGATGAAGGAGGGATAATCCGAACAGTACATAGGAAACCTGGCTTACGGTGGAGTAAGCCATTCTTTTTTTCAGTACCTGTTCACGGTAAGCCATCATGGAACCCATAAAGATCGTGATTAAGGTCAATGTGATCCATACTTTCTGTACCCAGGTGCCGGCCAGAAGACGCGGTCCCACGATGTAGTAGACCGTGCGCAGGATTCCCAGAACACCGGCCTTGGTGATGACGCCGGAGAGAACCGCACTGGCCGGGGCGGGAGCTACCGGATGGGCCGTGGGCAGCCAGCCGTGGGCCGGGAACATGCCGGCCTTAACTCCGTAACCGAGGATCATAAACAGGATGGCAAGGGAAGAGGTCTGGTCCAGGGGCATCCCCGCCAGACACCCGCCGGGAGTAAATACAAGGGCGTACCCCCGGGAGGAGAACAGGAAGAATCCGAAGAGGGCCAGAAAAGCTCCGCCCATGGAGTAAAACAGATATTTCATCGCGGCTGCGATGGCTTCCTGGGTGAGTTCATGCAGTACCAGCGGCATGGAGAGCAGAGACATCATCTCAAAGAAGATGTAGAAGGTAAACAGGTTGCCCGTAAAGCACAGGGTGAGGAGAATTCCCTCGGTCAGCAGATAGAAACAGAAAAACCGACGGTAATCCTTGTCGTGTTCCAGATATTCTACCGATGCCATGCCGGCCATGAGCCATACGAAGGCGGCCAGAAGAGCGAAAAATTTTCCGGCAGTATCGGCCGAGAAGAGGATCAGCAGTTCTTCGGTCATCTTATAGAGGGGAAGGACCATCTGGCTCCCCGGCTGGAGAAAGACGACAGCGATGATAAGCAGATTGACACCCATGGCGGCCATGGCCCAGAGCGTAACCGTATGCCGGTTGAGAGTGGACCGGATTCCTATGATGAGTCCGCTGATAACCGATATTAACAGAGGGAGAAGCATCAAATATTGTATCATAATCATTTCCTCACTGGTAAGGATAAGAGATCAGCCGAGAACAGAAAGTCCGGATTCGATCACAGCAAGCACGGGCGGAGACATAACACCCAGGAAGAGATTCAGAAAAACCAGTCCGAGGATGGCCGCGTTTTCCACAGGAGATGAGGCCTCGGGGATCGGCTTTCTGCGATCCTCCTCCACGGAAGTATAGAGAATCAGAACCGTGCGCATAAAATATACAGCATTCAGCGTGGTGCTGATCGCCAGTACCACCCAGGCCGCCAGCATCTTCGGCCGGAGAGCACTGGTGGCGGATGCGGCAAACATATATTTGGAGACAAATCCCGTAGTCAGCGGCATACCGATCATGGCAAGGGCACCGATCGTGAATCCGATGCCGGCAATTTTGTGCCGGAATCCGGCCCCCGTGAGTCCCTGAAAATCACTGTGCCCCTCCGAGGCCTCCGTCAGCCCGGGGATACAGAGGAAGAGCAGGGCTTTCATCGCGCCGTGGGAAATGATATGAAAGAGGGCCGCGGTGACACCGGCGGTGGTTCCCAGACCCAGTCCCATGTAGATATACCCGATCTGTGCGACGGAAGAAAACGCGGTCATACGGCGTATATTGTCTTCACGAATGGCATCTACGGATCCCATAATCATACCGAGAAGACCGAAGATAAACAGGATATCCACCATCCGCATGATGGTGACGGATTCGAAATCCAGAACCCGGAAAAACAGTTTGATCAGCAGAAACAGGTATCCTTTGGAAACCAGGGAGGACAGAACCGAGGATGCAGCCGGCGTGGAGTAGGCGTAGGCATCGGGAATCCAGGTGTGAAAAGGATACAGTCCGCTCTTCACGGACAGTCCGATGGTCATGAGGATCAGGATGACCAGGACCGGAACATCGAAGGTGTGCCGGGGAACCAGCAGATCCAGGGCTTCCCTGGCCGGGCTCATCAGAAGGTGACCTGTGATGGAGTACAGCAGGGAGAGGCCGATCAGAAACAGACCCGATCCCACCTGATTCATGACCATGTAACGCAGGGCGGATACGAAATTCCGTCCCTCCTTTTTCGACAATATCAGTCCGCAGGCAGAAATCGTGCAGATTTCAATGAATACGTAGGCGGTAAAAAGGTCATTGGTGTAGATCAGGGCCAGAAGCGAGCTCATCTGCAGATCCATCACGATAAAGAAC
>CAMOYN010000221.1 GCA_946630035.1 uncultured Lachnospiraceae bacterium | reverse complement strand
CTCGTTGTTTTTTACAGGATGTGGCAGCTGGCGTAGTGGTGATTTCCGAAGTCCTTTACCGGGGGTACTTCGCTGTGGCACTTATCCGTTGCATAAGGGCAGCGGTCCGCGAACTGGCAGCGCTCCTTCGGATTGATCGGGCTGGGAATCTCGCCTTTGATGGGAATCCGTTTCCGGGTGCGGGCGATATCCGGATCTGCCACCGGGATGGAGGACAGCAGGGCTTTGGTATAAGGATGCAGGGGATTCGCATACAGTTCCTCTGCGGGCGCCTGTTCCACAATATTTCCCAGATACATAACAATAACCCGGTCGGAAATATATTTCACCACGGACAGATCGTGTGCGATAAACAGATATGTCAGTCCCAGTTCATCCTGCAGATTCTTGAGCATGTTGATTACCTGGGCCTGGATCGATACGTCCAGAGCGGAAACCGGCTCATCGCAGACGATGAATTTCGGATCCACCGACAGGGCTCTGGCAATACCGATTCTCTGCCGCTGTCCGCCGGAAAACTCATGGGAGAAACGGGACATATGATCTTTGCCAAGACCGACCCGGTTCAGAAGCTCCTCGATCCTCTCATCCAGCTCTGCATTGCTATAATGACCGTGAAGTTTCATGCCTTCACCCACGATATCCTTTACCGTCATACGGGGATTCAGAGAGGAGTAGGGGTTCTGAAAAATCATCTGTACATCGCTGGTAAACTGATGATGTTCTTCCTTCGTCATCTGATAGATGTCTTTGCCGTCATAGTATACATTTCCGGCCGTAGGAGGATCCAGTTTTACGATGCAGCGGCCGGTGGTGGATTTTCCGCAGCCGGACTCACCTACCAGACCTACCGTCTCTCCTTTATAAATATCAAACGTTACGTTATTTACTGCTTTCAGGGTGGCATTTCTTCCTACCTGGAAGAACTTGCTCATATGATCCACCCGGACCAGAGGATCGCCCTGCTGTTTTTTATCGCTCATGACCGGTCCTCCTTTTTCTTCTTTTTCTTCTTCGAAAGATCTACCTTCGGTGCCAGCTCATGATGGAGCCAGCAGTTCGCCGAATGTTCTTCGGTAATCTGCGTTTTCTGCGGCGGATATTTATGACAGATATCCATCGCATATTCACAGCGCGCAGCAAAAGGGCAGCCCACGGGCGGTGAGAACAGATCCGGCGGCGTGCCGTCGATCGGAGTCAGAATCTCATCCTTCTCCGTTTCCAGACCGGCGATGGAGTTCATCAGACCCTGGGTATAGGGATGAGCAGTCTCATAGAAAATCTCGTTTACCTTTCCTCGTTCTACGATCTTGCCGCCATACATTACCAGTACCCGGTCGCAGAGTTTTGCAATAACGCCCAGATCATGGGTGATCATGATAATGGAAGTATTGAACTCTTTTCGCAGGTTCAGCAGCAGCTCCAGAATCTGTGCTTCGATGGTAACGTCCAGAGAGGTCGTCGGCTCGTCACAGATAATCATGCTGGGATTGCTGACCAGTGCCATGGCGATCATGACTCGCTGCTTCATACCACCGGACAATTCATGAGGGTACTGATGGTATCTCTTCTCTGCATCGGAAATGCCGACCTTGGACATGATATCCAGAGCTTTCGCCTTCTTTTCCTCTGCGCTCATCTTTGTGTGGATAAATACTTCCTCGATCTGATGTCCCACACGCATGGTGGGGTTCAGAGAAGTCATGGGATCCTGGAAGATAAAACCAATCTCCGTCCCACGCATCTGCATCAGTTCCTGCTCGTTCATCTTACAGACATCTCTGCCCTTAAAGAGAATCTCTCCGCTGGAGAAAAAGCCGGGCGGTTCCGGGTTCAGACGCATGATACACTGCGCCGTAACAGACTTGCCGCAGCCGGACTCTCCTACGATGCCGAGAACTTCTCCCTGATACAGGTCAAAGCTCACATCTCTTACCGCTTTTACAACCCCTCCGTAGGTGTGGAAGGAGTACACGACATTCTTCAATTCAAGAATTTTTTCTGCCATGGTTTCCTCCTTATTCCGTTCCACGAAGTCTCGGGTCAAAGGCATCCCGCAGTCCGTCGCCGATCATGGTCAGAGACAGCATGGTCGTGCAGATGAAGAACGCCGTAAACATAACCTGGTGAGGAGCTTTACGAAGCAGCTTCACGCCCTCTTTCGCCAGAATACCCCAGGAACAGTTAGGCGGAGCGATACCCATACCGATATAACTCAGAAATGCTTCCTGGAAGATAGCGCCGGGAATTGCCAGGCAGAGGTTTGTAACCAGCATACCCATGATGTTGGGAATGATATGACGCAGAATAATAGTGAAGTCCGGAACGCCCAACACCTTAGCGGCGCTGACATAATCCTGATTCTTCAGCCGGTAGACTTCTCCTCGGACGAATCGGCAGGAGCCAATCCATCCCACGATACACATGGCGATGATCAGTGTATGAATACCACGGCCGATGACCACCATAACCAGAATCGTAATGATCAGGCTGGGAATACCATAGAGCACATCTACGATCCGCATGATGATCATATCCAGTGTTCCGCCATAGTATCCGCTTAAACCACCAATCACTGCACCTACGCAGGCATTGATAAAAGCTGCGAAGAAACCAATGGTCAGAGAAACACGGCCGCCCATCCACATACGTACCCAGATATCCCGTCCGGTATCATCACATCCCAGGAAATGCTCCAGAGAAGGAAGAGCGTTGATCAGTTTTGTATTCATTTCCGTGTAACTGTATTTGCTGACGATCGGCGCAAAAACAGCCAGAATCACATAGAGAGCAATAACACAGAGTCCCAGAAAAGCCGCCCGGTTTTTCCGGAAACGCCGCCAGGCGTCCTGCCAGAAGGTCAGAGACGGACGGGAAATGGAATCCATGCGCTCGGTATTCTTTCCGATCACCTTAAACAAGGAGGGGTCCAGGGTTTCCGGGATCTCCGGCACAACCTCTCTCTCATTAGCAACATTCTTTTTTGCCATCCTGTCTCACCTACTTTCCTACACGTACTCTGGGATCTACGATACCATACAGGATATCCACAATCAGGTTACAGAATATCAGGAAGGCACCATAGAATACAGTCATACCCAGTATCATGGAATAGTCGTTGTTATAGGTACTCTCCACATAATATTTGCCCATGCCGGGGATAGCATACATGGCTTCGATAACGAAGGTACCGGTAAGCACGGATGCCACCGTAGGGCCCATGATCGTAATAACCGGCATAATCGCATTACGGATCTGATGCTTCCATACAATACGGAACTTGGAAAGTCCCTTGGCCCGGGCAGTTTTGATATAATCCTGCTGTACAACCTCCAGCATACTGGCGCGCATCGTACGGGATACGGAGGCCATGGTGTAGAAGGCCAGAGCACAGGACGGCAGGATAGTGTGTTTAAATGAAGTATACTTGGCAACCGGCAGCCACTTCAGCTTGATACCGAAGACCAGCTGCAGGAACGCACCCATGATGAAATCCGGGATACTGGTTCCTATGATTGCCAGAATAACACAGAACACATCGATCTTGGATCCGCGGTTCCTCGCGGCCAGAATTCCCAGAAGCAGACCGCAGACAAGAGCAATCGCCAGTGCACGCAGACCCAGATCTGCAGAAAACGGGAAAGTAGATCCGATAATGTAATTGACAGTTTTATTGGTGTATTTCATGGAATATCCGAGGTTGCCCTGCAGCAGATTCCCCAGATATTGTCCGTACTGCACCAGCAGCGGCTTGTCAAATCCGTAGTACTTGATCATGTTTTCTTTGACTGCCGGCGTCAGTTTTTCACTGGTGAAGGGCTCACCAGGCATCACGCGTACCAGGAAAAATACGACTGTAATCAGCACAAACAATGTGATTACAGCTGCGATCACGCGTTTTACGATGTATTTTGCCATACTTCCTCCTCTCCGGAAAGAATGGTAGTTAC
>CAMOYN010000220.1 GCA_946630035.1 uncultured Lachnospiraceae bacterium | reverse complement strand
GATGCGCAGCCGTTCCACCAGATCCGTGACCGCCGGATCGCCGGAATCCGTGAGAACCACGGACACATAATCCTCGCAGGCGGCGGCCAGAATCTCTTCCAGGGATCCCCGGATCTGCTTCACCTGCCGGAGGGGCTTCAGCGGCAGGATCTCAATCACAGGATCCTCCCCCTTCTCCCTCAGCTCCACCATCACGATGCCCTTTTCCTGGCCGGCTTCGCTGACGGAACAGGCCAGAGGGGTGCCGGAGTAGCGGCAGCATGCCCGCCCCACCGTCATAGGTTTATGTATGTGACCCAGGGCCGCATAATCAAAGGGCGCAAGAACCGCTGCGGAAACCTCATCGATGTTGCCCACGGTGCGGATCTCGGATTCCATCCGTTCCACCTCCCCCGCCTCTTTGCCGGCAGGCAGATAGAACTGGTGGCTTACGAGCACATTTCTCCGGGCGGGATCCAGCTCTTCCCGGGCCAGGATCTTCTGCACGGTCTCGTCATAGGAATAATTGGTTCCGTCCTCCCGGCTGCCGATGACCGGCTTCACCATAGACGGCTTCACAAAGGGAAGCAGATAAAAATCCACCCATCCGCAGTCATCCCGGAGGGAGACCTTCTGTATGAACTCCTCCGGTGCCTGAGGCGGCAGGCCGATCATATAGATATGTTGTCTCGAAAGAACACTCCGGAAACAGTCCAGTCTCGGTCCGCTGTCGTGATTGCCGCTGATCAGCATGAGGTAAGCCTCCGGCACCCCTTCCGTCAGTTCCTGAATGAACTGATCAAAGAGCTCCACCGCATCGGCCGAAGGAATCGCTTTATCATAGATATCCCCGGCAATCACGATGGCATCCGGCTTCTCTCTCACCGCATATTCCACAATCTGATGGAGGATAAATGCCTGATCCTCCGAAAGATCCCGGTTCATAAGCCGCAGACCGATATGCAGATCCGATAAATGAAAAAAACGCAACTTCCATCCTCCCGCAGAATCCTCTGCTCTGTCAATGATTATTTAACGATCCCCTGTCCATCCTTCCGGAAAAAGCTACAGATTCCCCTGCTCTTCCATGGTCTCCGTCATGCGCTGAATCCGCTCCCTGGACAGTTTCCGGCTCCCAAAGGGCTTCATGGCGATGGCCATCAGCCGCATGGGATTATCATCCGCCGCAATCCGGTTGGAACTGAGCTTCCCGCACTGACGGCAGCGGTGCACCAGCGCCCACTCCCCGTCGTCCCGGGCCCAGACACCGATGGGATCCATGACACCGCCGCAGTCCGAGGCACGGTCTCCCGGTGTCACATCCAGATGCACACTGCACAGACAGTTCGGACAGTGGTTCCGGTGATTGGTTCCCGCTCCCTCGGAAACAATCGGCCATCCGCAGGCTTTGCAGGTAAAGGAGTCCGTGCAG
The DNA here is from genome assembly GCA_946630035.1 of uncultured Lachnospiraceae bacterium. Lineage (GTDB taxonomy): Bacteria > Bacillota > Clostridia > Lachnospirales > Lachnospiraceae > UBA3305. The sequence continues at coordinate 2,673 of CAMOYN010000220.1, read as the reverse complement.
GGATGCTTCTTATAGTACCCCTTGTCATATTTTCTTCGCTTGTTCTCTCTGTTCAAATTTTTATCCTCCGGATTAGGCTGGGGCTGACTGAAAAATTATTTTTCGTAATAGCCGCGGGTGCTGCCCTGGCCGCCCATCAGGGCGGTCATTTCTTCGAGGCGTTCGATGGGGAAGGGGGGATTGGCCAGAGGTTTTGCTGCTACCGACATCAGTTTGATGGGGTTGTCCCTTTCCTGCACCGGTTCTGTGTCCAGTTCCCCGCAGAAGCGGCAGCGGCGAATCAGTTCCCAGTGGCTGTCATCCCGGACCCAGATGCTGACCGGTTCCATGCTGCCTCCGCATTCACAGTCATCGGCGTCTTTTTCGTGTATTCCTCCCAGGCAGTTCGGGCAATGGGTCCACTCTTCGACCGGATCTTCCGGCCCCGGTGTCCAGTTGCAGATGGGACATCTTCCTCTTAATAAATCCATAGATAGTCTCCTTATCTGTTGCGCATACGTCTCACGATTCCGTCACGAAAACTCTGTTTCAGAGATTACAGTTGTAAGGGAAGCCACTTTCCCCATTTCAGATAGATCAAAAAAATCACGGTGCTGATGCTCCAGGTCAGGGGATAGGCAGAATATACCGTTTCAATCCGGGGTGCGATCCGGACCGCAACGGTGATGTAGGCCACACGGAAAACGCACCACACGGCCATCATCACCAGCATGGGGATCACGGCCTTTCCAGCCCCTCGCAGGATCCCGGCGGCGGAATGGCTGAAGGAAAGCAGGCAGAAAAACAGGGCGGTTCTCCGGCATCTTGTGACACCCACGGCAATCACCTCCGGATTGCTGTCGAAGAACGCTACCAGCTGCGGTGCCAGGATATATACGGTTATACCGATCACTTCCGCCATGGCTACACAGCTGACGGCACCGAAGATCGCTCCGCGGATCACCCGGTCACGTTTTCCCGCTCCCAGGTTCTGCCCGATGAAGGTGGTCAGCGCCATGGAGAAGCAGGTGATCGGCAGGAAGGTAAATCCTTCGATCTTGGAGTAGGCTCCGCAGCCCGCCATCACCAGGCTTCCGAAGGCGTTGATATTGGTCTGTACTACCACATTGGCAATGGCGATAATGGAGTTCTGAAGACCCGAAGGCACACCATTGAGCAGAACCATCTTCACGATTTCCGGATCCAGATGAATCCGGGAAGGGTAGAGACGGTATTCCTCCGGACTGCGAAGCAGGCGCCGGAAACACATGATACTGCTGAAGGCCTGGGAAATGACCGTGGCTGCCGCAGCGGCTCCGACTCCCATCCCCAGTCCTCCGATCAGAACCAGGTCCAGAATGACATTCATCACGGACGCGGTCACCAGATAGATCAGTGGATGACGGCTGTCCCCCACGGACTGCAGGATTCCCACCAGGCAATTATACATCACAAAAGCCATAGAACCGGCGAAGTAGACACGGAAATACAGTACGGAATCGCCCATGATTTCCGGCGGAGTTCCCATCCAGCGCAGAAGAACCGGTGTGAAGGACACGCCCACCAGGGTCATGATGCCTCCGCAGATCAGTCCCAGTCCCGCCGTGGTGTGGATCGATTTTCCTGTCATCTTCTCATCCCCGGCGCCGAAGAATCTGGCCACCACCACACCGGCCCCGATGAAAAGCCCCTGGAAGAAACTGATCATGAGATGAATGACACTCCATGTAGAGGAAACGGCCGCCAGTGCACTGCTCCCCAGGAAATTCCCCACGATGATGGAATCCGCTGTATTGTACAGCTGCTGGAAAAGATTTCCCAGCAGCAGGGGAAGCGCAAACTGAAGCATCAGCTTCGGAATGGATCCTTCTGTCATCCGTACCGCCCCGGAATGAGAAAGATGTGCACTGTGTCCATGTTCTCTATGCATGTTTCTATCTCCTTGTAACCCCGCTGTAAAACAGATTTATTGTATCATATCTTACTCCGACTTGCATCTATAATCTATTATCAAAAATATTTTCTTGCATAAAATACAAAATTATTATATCATTAAAGCATTATTGAAAAGGAGTCTATTTCATCCTATGCCTATTACGATTCCCAATTCCCTCCCGGCACATCAGATCCTGGAGGATGAAAACATATTTGTTATGACGCAGTATCGGGCTGAGCATCAGGACATCCGTCCGCTGAATGTACTGATTCTCAATCTGATGCCCACCAAGATCGTGACGGAGACTCAGATTCTGAGAAAGCTCTCCAACACTCCGCTTCAGGTACAGGTAGAGTTCCTTCAGACCAAAAGCTATGTCTCCACTCATACAGATCACAGTCATCTGGAGCAGTTCTACTATACCTTCGATCAGATCCGCGACCGCCGTTATGACGGCATGATCATCACCGGTGCCCCTCTGGATTACGTCGATTACGAGGATGTGGCCTACTGGGATGAGATCTGCGAAATCATGGAGTGGACCAAAACCCACGTACACTGCACCTTCCATCTGTGCTGGGGTGCCTATGCCGGCCTGTATTATCATTTCGGCATCCGCAAATATGACATGCCCATCAAGCTGTTCGGCATCCTTCCTCACAGGATCCACAAACCGAACTCCCCTCTGTTCCGCGGCTTCGATGACATCTTCCTGGCCCCTCAGTCCCGGGCCACCGATGTACATCTGGAAGACGTCA
>CAMOYN010000219.1 GCA_946630035.1 uncultured Lachnospiraceae bacterium | reverse complement strand
TGCAAAGAGGCGGCACCCCCACCTGTAAAGACCGGGTCTATGCCTCCATCATGGGCGCCAAAGCTGTCCATCTCCTCCTGGAGGGCAAGAGCCAGAGAGTCGTAGCCCACGACAAAGGGGAGTTCACCGACCTGGATATCGGCGAAGCATTGAAGATGACCAAAGAGATCCAGCCGGACTTCCTCACGGTAGGAAGAGAATTAATTCGGATATGAATAAAACAACAAATAATTAATCGATACATCGAGAGAGGGTGAACAACGTTGATGGTGTATGAGAAAGCAGAAGATATCCCCGTGGCCCGTGCTGTTACGGATTGCAACAAACAATCGATTGTGGTAGATGATGATAAGAATCCGGAGGAGCTGTACCGGGATCTGATCTGCGCGATCCGCAAATATCACCCCTCCGATGATCTGAGCCAGGTGGAAAAAGCCTATCAGGTGGCACTGGCCAAGCACGAAGGCCAGAAGAGAAAATCCGGGGAACCCTATATTATCCATCCCCTGAAAGTGGCGATTATCCTGGCGGAACTGGAGATGGACAAGGAGTCCATCATTGCCGGTATTCTTCACGATGTGGTGGAGGATACGGACATGACCCTGGAATCCGTTCAGGAGGAATTCGGCCCGGATGTGGCACTCCTGGTGGATGGGGTTACCAAGCTGACCCGTATTTCCTGGTCGGCGGATAAGAATGAGATTCAGGCAGAAAATCTCCGGAAGATGTTCCTGGCCATGGCGAAGGACATCCGGGTGATTATCATAAAGCTGGCGGACCGCCTTCACAACATGCGGACCCTGCAGTATATGAAGCCGGAGAAGCAGAAGGAGAAATCCAGAGAGACACTGGAGATCTTCGCGCCGCTGGCCAGTCGCCTGGGTATTTCGAAGATCAAGGTGGAGCTGGATAATCTGGCCCTGCAGTATCTGCAGCCGGAGGATTACAATAAACTGGTCCGCGAGATCGACATGAAAAAGGAGGCCCGGGAGGATTACATCGGCGAGATCGTGGATGAAGTCCGGGGGCATCTGAAGGAAGCCGGAATAAAAGCGGAAGTATACGGCCGGGTGAAGCATTATTTCAGTATCTATAAGAAGATGATGGTGCAGCAGAAGACCCTGGATCAGATTTACGATCTGTTTGCGGTCCGGGTGCTGGTGGATACGGTCCCTGACTGCTATGCTGTGCTGGGTATTATCCACGAGATGTATACTCCGATGCCGGGCCGGTTCAAGGACTACATCGCCATGCCGAAGCCGAACCGCTATCAGTCCCTGCATACCACACTGATCGCCAAGAACGGCACGGCCTTCGAGATCCAGATCCGTACCTACGAGATGCACAAGATGGCAGAGTACGGTATCGCAGCTCACTGGAAATACAAGGAAGGAAAATCCGAGACGAAGCTCTCCGGCGAGGAAGAGAAGCTCAGCTGGCTGCGCCAGATCCTGGAGTGGCAGCGGGAACTGTCCGACAACGGAGAATTCCTCTCCTCCATCAAGAGCGATCTGAATCTGTTCTCCGAGAATGTGTATTGCTTCACACCGAACGGAGAAGTGAAGAACCTGCCGAAGGGATCCACACCCATTGATTTCGCCTACAGCATCCACAGTGCGGTGGGCAACAAGATGGTCGGCGCCCGGGTCAACGATAAGCTGGTTCCCATCAACTATCAGATCCATAACGGAGACCGGGTGGAGATCGTCACCTCCCAGAACTCCAAGGGACCCAGCCGGGACTGGCTCAATCTCGTAAAGAGCACCCAGGCGAAGAACAAGATCAATCAGTGGTTCAAGGCTCAGAACAAGGAAGAGAATATCATCCGCGGCAAAGAGCTGGTGGACCGCTATTGCAAGACGAAAAATATCAATGTATCCGAGATCACAAAACCGGAGTATGAAGCCAAGGTCCTGAAAAAGTACGGCTTCCAGGAATGGAATGCGGTGCTGGCGGCCATCGGCCACGGCGGTCTGAAAGAGGGCCAGGTGGTCAATAAGCTGCTGGAAGAGAAGAAGAAAGATGACCGCATCCATCTGACGGATGAAGATGTGCTGCAGGCAGCTTCGGAGACGGCGGATCACAAACCCGAGATCCGGAAGGCCAGAAACGGTATCATCGTGGAAGGCCTCGATGACCTGGCCGTTCATTTCTCCCGCTGCTGCAACCCGATTCCCGGCGATGAGATCGTCGGTTTCGTGACCCGCGGCCGCGGCATCTCGATCCACCGGACCGACTGCGTCAATGTTCTGAACCTGCCGGAGAACGAGAGAAGCCGCCTGATCGAGGCGGAGTGGCACGAGCAGGTGCAGAAGACCGACCGCTACAAGACCGGCATTACGATTTATGCCGACAACCGGATCGGCCTGCTGGCAGATATCTCCCGAGTACTGGCGGAGGGAGAAGTGGATATCCAGTCCCTTTCCACCCGCACCAGCAAGCAGGGCGTAGCCTCCGTACTGGTGGAATTCATGACCACCGGCGTAGAGGAGATCAACCGGATCATTTCCCGGCTGCAGCAGATCGAATGCGTCATCGATATTCAGAGAACGATAGGATAGTTGTTGTTAACGCATGATAACCGAAACGTATTATGCATTTTCCATAGAAAGACAGAACCGTAAAGTAATAAGGACATAAGACAGATGGGCAAGTTAAAAATTCAGTATCTGACACTGGGCGTAATTGGAACCAACGTGTATTTCCTTGAGAATACCGAGACGCAGGAGCTGATTCTGGTGGATCCGGCGGATGATGCCGGGTATCTCACCGAGCAGGTGAAGATCCGGGGATACAAACCGGTGGCCATCCTGCTGACCCACGGACATTTCGATCATATCTATGCCGTCAATGACCTGAAAAAGGCCTGGCCGGACGTACCGGTATATGCCTACATCGACGAGAAACCACTGATGGCCGATCCGTGGATGAACCGCTCCCAGCAGTGGGCCGAACCCTACACCGCACAGGCAGATATCTGGGTCCATGATCATGAAAAACTGCAGATCGCAGGATTTGACATCGAAGTCCTGCACACCCCCGGACATACAGCGGGGAGCTGCTGCTATTACATCGAAGACGAAAAGACACTGATCGCCGGAGACACCCTGTTCTACGAGTCCTTCGGCCGCACAGATCTGCAGACCGGCAGCCAGTCCGCCATCTTCCGGTCCATTCAGGAAGTACTCCTGAAACTCCCCGACGATGTGAACGTCTATCCCGGACACATGGATATGACCACCATCGGACACGAGAAAAAATACAATCCTGCGGCAGCGATCTGAAAGATCGGCGCATCCCGCCCGACGGATATCCGAAAAGACCTTCGCTAAAGGTAAGCGGAGGTCTTTTCGGATGATGTAAAAAGAGGCAGTTTGTGGCGTGCCTTCCGGCTCATTTTGGGGTAACGTGGACACATAGGCTTTTTTGATATGTTGTCTGATCCGGAAAGGGAGGCGGTAGTATCAGCACAAACAGAAAAAAGGCGGGATATGTCTCAGGAACCGGTGGGAATCCTCCCAGCGATGAAGATATCATCGCCGTTATCAGTAACTATGCAGAATGGCGCCGGGAAATCCGGGAGAAACTCTCGATCCTCCGGGAGGAGTACCGGGATCTGGATGAGAATATCTACGATTACATGGCCAGAGAGTCGACACCATGGGAACAGCGAAGGCGAAGCAGCGCGCCGGATGACCACATGATCCATATGGTGGAAGGCAAACAGAAGAAGCTGAATCATTATCGTAAGAATCTGACCGAATCCATTGCGGAACTGGAGGATGCTCTGGATGCGCAGCGGCGGATTCACCTGGCCTATATCATGCTGCCCCAGGATCAGTATGTGATTCTCAAAAAGCTCTATCTGGAGCATGTCCCCTGGAAACAGCTCCCGGATGAGACGGGGATTCCCAAGGGTCAGATCCTTCGGCTGCGGCAGCTGGCACTGGATACCATACGGGAGCAGATTAATGACGATACAGACGGATGGAAAGGACCGGATACAGAGGAAAGATGAAGATCGGTTTTTCATTGGAAAAAGAGGAATTTGAATACGATATCCGCGGGCTGCTGATGTCATTTTATCC
>CAMOYN010000218.1 GCA_946630035.1 uncultured Lachnospiraceae bacterium | reverse complement strand
CAGCAGTCAACAAAAACTGCCCGTTTCCGGGCAAAAGAACCGGGGGACGCCCGGGAATAGCCTGTGAATGCTCAGTCCATAAGGATTGTCGAACAGGAAGCCCCCACTTCTTAGCGAAGTGAAAGTGGTGGGAGTACGTCACTGAAGTTGAGATAGAGGGAGGCGGAACATGAAGTTGAAGGGAAAAACTTTGCGGCCCTGGAGAGCCTGACCGGAGGCAGCAAAGAAACCTATACCGCCCCGTATCTTGCCCGGGCAGCGAAGGGAATCAGCGCGGAGGACCTGATCCGTGCCGTAAGGCAGGTGCAACACGCACATCCCGGCATGAATTATGTCATTCACGCCGAGCGAGGTGGTATGCCGGAAATGGTTCCTGTGGCGGAAACGGAGGAGGAAATCCCTGTTTTTGAAGGAACTGAGGAAGGCCGGCTGGATTTTATGAAGACCTTTATGCTCGTGGTGCCGATGATGGATCATCGGTTGATCTGCACCGCGGTGTACTGGACGCCGGAAAGATGCTACCTGGCGATGAAAACGCACCTGATTTTCTTTGATGGAACGTCCATCAGTCAATTTATCGCCGAAATAAATCGGGTCTTGTCCGGGCAGCCGCTTTTGGGGGAGGAATGCACTATCTGGCAGGCGGCCATGATCGAAGAACGTCAGCTGCAGGATGGAACCCATGAAATGGCAAAGGAATATTTCCTGAATCTTTTCAAAGACGCAGAGGATGTGCCCGCTCTGTCAGGCGACCTGAATGGTTCTCTGACTCCTGGTGTCAGCAAAAACATTCGTTATGAACCATACCATCGGCACATTGATCAAGCGGATTCCCGTCTACGGGGATTTGCGCCAGGATCTGCCGGAGGGAGATTTCCTGCGGGGTATCAGCAAACAGATCTTCACCACGATGGCGAACGACATCTATTCTTTCGACGAGGTGCTCACGACCTGCCCCGTCAATGAGGATGTGGAGTTTATCTATCAGGGCGATCTTTTCACTGACAATATGGGAACCAGCGCAGGCGAGAATCTGTTGGAGGGTGACAAGTGGTTCATGGAGCACTACCATACCGGCATGGTGACCGGGTGGGCCGGGGCTATGTGAATCTGCCGGAAAAGAGCGCAGCGGCATTTTTCAATCATGACGGACTGCGTGCATATCACAGCGGCGACCTGGCAGTATGGACAGAGGAGGGCGAAATCCGGATCTTCGGGCGCATCGAAAATCAGATCAAACTACGGGGATTCCGCATTGAGCTGGATGAGATCGAAAAGGTGATTACCGAGTTCCCCGGCGTTTCCAGCAGTGCCGCAGCGGTGCGCAAGACTGGAGATGGAACTGCTGGAAAATGAATTCGGCGACGGCGGGTTCGACTCCGAGATGGAATACGCCGAAGGATTGTTTGAAAAGAATCGGATCGAGGCCTTCCACGATCTGTACATCCAGATCCTGGAGACCCTCATCCAGAAAACAGAAATCCTTCTTACGAAATGACACACAAGCCAGTGGGGACAAGCCCCAGAGGCGCAGGCCAGTGGGGCTTGTCCCGGAGGCGGAAAAGACCAATGGATGTGAAAGGGGACAGGTTGCTCCGGCCCAGATTACCGGGCCGGAGCAACCTGTCCCCGATGACGGATAACCCGGATGACGGATAACCCGGAGCAACCGGTCCCCAATAGGTTACCCGGTGGGCCAGAATCCAGCGGTGTTGTGCCCCACGGCTTACATTACTTTCCGTGTCCACTTGCTTACCACTGGATTTCCCAAAACTACTATGATCGCAGCTGCTATGCCTATGGCTAGCAGCATATTTTTTTGCAGTGAATAGTGGAAGAACTTGGTCCTGGAGGCGATTCGGATGATGAATCCATGGAGCAGGAAGATGGCCATGGTGTTTTGCCCGAGGGTGGAGATTACGGGAATTTTCCGGTTGGGGATCAGGCATTCAAGCAGGAGGATCCAGCTGAAGGCGGTGGCAAGGATGATGACGCGGTCAATGAGCAGCGATTTGCTTGAAATATAGCTCTTGGAGAGGTACAGGGCTGCCTTGGGTACGGCGTGGGTGTACAGGTAGTATTCGGCCAGGAGAATGACGGCAAGGCTGAGGAGTCCGACGCTGACCCGGAACACGGCATTTTCCCGTTTCCGGCCTACTATTGAGTCGTAGTAATAACCCCAGATGAAGAAGGGGAAGAGACAGATAAACCGGGAGAGGCTCATGTAATACCCGATGTTTTTCATGGTGCCCGCATGCAGTGCCACCAGGAAGGAGCCGATCAGTACCGGTATTACCCAGGGGGATTTTTTCTCCGGCAGCATCGGTATCAACATGTAGAAGAAAATGATGGTCAGCAGATACCACAGGATCCAGTAAGGGGTTGTGTACTGAAATGTTACGGTTTTTTCAAACAGGTAGGCATGGAAATGCTGGTAGACGGGCTGAAAGATTAGATAAGGCAGGATCAGATGTTTTACGATCCGGTGTCGGTCGAATTCGGCAAACATGCCTGTGATGAAAATGAAGGCTGGGATGTGGAAAGAATAGATGACTCTATAGACGTCCCGCACCCAGCCTTTATGAAACAGCTCCATGCAGTGACCCACGATAACAAGAAATATCAGGATAAAACGAATGGTATCGTATTTATACAGACGATGTTGTGTGGGTCCGTTATGCATATTTTGTTTTCTCCGTAATATAAGATTGGTTTACGCGCCTGCGCATGAAGTGGTTTTCCAGGCGTGAGATTTGTTTACGTACTTGTGCACGAAGTGATTTTCCAGGAGTGAGATCTGTTCACGCACCCGTGCACGTAAGGCTTTATCGCCATTGGAAATTGATCATGCCGTAAATGTACATGAAAAGAATGACGGCGGGTACGAAATACCGGAACAGAGGTTTCATCCATTCTCTGACCCGCATTCCCTTGCCGGCATTGGCTTCTGAAATAAAATTATCCCAACCCCAGCCAAAGGAGTTGCAGCAGAACAGTGCCAGGAAGAAGGAGCCCAGAGGAAGGACGTTCATGGATACAATGAAATCCCAGAAGTCCAGGAAATTGGTCCCCTCGGCGAAGGGCTGGAAGTGGATCACACTGAATCCGAGAGCGGTCGTGAGCCCCAGCAGGAAAATGCCGGTGCCGCAGATGATGCTTCCCTTCGGGCGGCTCCAGCCGGTAAGTTCTCTCACCATGGCGAGGATATTCTCGCAGACACCCAGAACGGTGGACATGGCGGCAAAGACCATGAAGAGGAAGAACAGAGCTCCCCACCAGCGTCCGCCGGCCATATTCTGGAAAACCGTTGCCATCGTGTCGAAGAGCAGGCTGGGACCGGCGGTCACTTCCAGACCATAGGAAAAACAGGCCGGAAACATGATCAGACCGGCGATCACTGCCACAAAAGTATCCAGAACGATAACATGAACGGCCTCACCCATCAGGGTGCGGTCTTTTTCAATGTAACTGCCGAAAATGGCCATGCCGCCCATACCCACGGACAGAGTGAAAAATGCCTGGTTCATGGCACCGGCAGCCACCTCGCCGTTGATCTTTGAAAAATCAGGAATCAGATAGAAGGCAAGACCTTCCTTCGCTCCCGGGAGCATCAGACTGTGGACAGCGAGAACCAGCAGCAGAACCAGCAGGGTGCACATCATAACCTTCGTCACCCGCTCCAGTCCATTCTGCAGATTAAAACTCAGAATTACAAAGGTGGAAGCCACAGTGATTAGAAGTACAACGACATTGATCACTGGATCGGAGATCATCGAAACAAAACCCAGCGAATCGATGGAGCCGATGGCAAACTTATAGAAATAATACAGCATCCAGCCGGCAACGACACAGTAGAAAGCCATCAGGGCAATGTTACCGATCAGAGAAATATAACCCCAGACACCCCATTTCCCACCAGGTTTCTGCAATTTCTGATACATCTTTACAGGACTCGCCTGAGCCGCCCGCCCGATGGAAAACTCCATGATCAGAGCCGGGAGCCCCAGCAGCAGAAGAAACAGAAAATAAACCAGCATAAAACTTCCGCCGCCAAACTGACCACACATCCAGGGGAACTTCCAGACATTACCACACCCAATAGCACACCCCGCCGA